>SKYG01000082.1 GCA_007128045.1 Bacteroidales bacterium
CCGGTTTTACCCTCACCACCTGGTTTACTTCCGGTACTTGTTCGGCGAGCACATCTGCCACCCCAGGCATGGTGCGCGGCAGGATGCTGTTGATTTCCCCTCCAAAGGAGGAAAGCACGCGGTAAATCTTATTGCCCTCGACATGGTATCTGTCGAAGCTGGTTTCGTGCCTTATATATATGTAAAGCAAAATGAAGGCAGCAATCCCGACTGAAAGTCCAAAAATATTGATCAGGTTGAGCCCTTTCTGGCGGACAATATTTCTCCAGGCAGTTTTCAGATAAGTAATAATCATGGGATGATTTTGGGCTTTTTGAGACTGTCAAAAAATAGTTGCCGACCGCATCCTGCGTTCCTTTGATTGTAAGCCATAATGATGCCAAATGTTATAAATGACGTAATATCAGAAATATGTGATTTAGTTGTGTGGATAATTGCTTGGGCAAAACTGTTCAGATCAGTACGCATACTGTTCGTCTTCGGACAAATGTATAGCCAGATCGTGCAGGGGTGTATTGAATATGCCCTGAATTTTGGCAGGTGTATTTGTAGTCGGTGGTTAAGGCGAAAGTTGAATGGTTGAATTATTGGGGTGCAGGGGCATATTGCATGCGCCCACTATCTGTTGTTGATAAAGTTGTTAAACGCAGTCCTGGCCTCAGCGCTCTGAAACAAGGCGCTATGTCCAAAGCCGGCTAAATCAAGAAAATGTGCTTTTTTGCAATCCGTACAGTCTTGGATCTGCTGTTTGAACACCGGCCAGGAGTACATTTGAATGGGAGAGTCGTTCATCCCCTGAACGAATAAAATGTCTGACAGAAAGCCATTGGTAAAATTCAACAGCGACCTTTGAAAATAGGCGTCAGGGTTTGCCGATGTACTCCCATAGGTTTCATAAAGCAATGAACAGACAAAGCCTCCGGGTACTTTCCCTTCCTCTTCCAACTGGCAGCGGAACACCAGATTCAGCGGACCTGGCGCATTGGAAATGACCCCATTGGTCTGGTGCATCGTATTGAGCCGTGTAACGATATACCCACCCTGTGAATGTCCGGCCAGAAATATCTTGTTCACCTTTATGTCCAGCGTTTCCTCAGCCTGGTGCTTAACCCACAATAATCCGGCCTCAGACTGTTGGATGTTATCTCCAAAGAGCAGGTTCTCTTCAGGATATGCTACGCTGACGATCATCATATCGGTCCTGTCGAGAATGCCCTTAAAAACATTCAGCGCATTGTTGGCTGCCTGCACGATCAGGCTGTCATACCAAACCGTGCCGTGATACACAATCAAGACGTCCAGTTCGTTGTTGGCAGGCTTGTCAATAACCACATCGACAGCTACACCGTTGTATTCAACCGTTTTTGTGATCCGGTATGCGTTGTTTTGAGGTGATGGGTCGTCATCGTTTTTCTCATTGCATGCAAACAATAACAGGAAAATAAAAGGTAGGATGTTCATCTTCATGGGTTTAAAGTTTGGTCGAAGGTCGAAGGTCGAAGGTCGAAAGTCTTGCTTTATATCTTATACGTATGATCATCCTCATGTGCGTCAAAGCGTTTGTAATGGATATGTTGATCTGTTCAAAGATATGTGAAAATTCGTGGTCAATTTGATGCACTGAAAGAATTTGTTTGTGGACTATTTTGACTGTTTTCGGTAATATTGGTTTAATGCAATAGTAAAAAAAATATGGGTGGTAGAAAGTTTTGGGTGACGAGAAATAAGTTGGGTTAATATGTTAAAAGGTCGTTCAGGGTTTTGATTGCCGTGTTTGCAGTTTCCTGTTGTGTAAAAATCCTATCTTTGAAGAAGGGATCTATACTATAGAAAATCATATACAGATGAAGTCACTATGACAATGGCTTTGACACGCATAAGAATGATTGTTAGCACCGGGTGAGATTCCGAACATGCGTTCGTGGCTTTGCTTCGCTCAGCTTTTCGACATTCAGACATTCAGACATTCAGACAAATTATAGAAAATATGAAACGTACAGCGATTGTAACCGGGGCCTATGGGGCCATTGGCAAAAGCATTGCAGAGGGGGTGGCCTCTGCTGGGTACAATTTGGTCATGGTGGGCCGCAATGAAGCTGCTTTGTTGCAGTGCCGGGATGAACTGGTGCGATCTACCGGCAACCACGATATTTCTTACCGGGTGGTTGACCTGTCGCGCAAGCAGCAGGTGGAAGAATTTTCTCGCTCGTGGGATGGGCCGCTGCATATTTTGATCAACAATGCAGCCGCCACGCCACGATCCAGATTGGAAACGCCCGAAGGCATCGAGATGCAGTTTGCCACTAACGTACTGGGGTATTTGTGGATGGCTTTGTTTTTTCGTGACCATATGGCAGGTCTCGACGATGCCCGTGTGGTGAATGTGGCCAGCTACTGGGCGGGCGACATGGACATGAACGACCTGGAGTTCAGGGTCAGGCGCTACAACAACGACACAGCCTACCGGCAGTCGAAGCAGGCCAACAGGATGCTTACCCGTGCCCTTGTGCCCGTGCTTGGTGAGAAGGGCATTTTTGTCCTTGCTGCCCATCCCGGCGATGTCAACTCCAGGCTAAGCAACAACCTCGGCTATGGCGGATGGGAAAGTCCGGAGCAGGGAGCATCCAACCCGTTGTATTGTGCGCTCGACCCCTCACTGAAAGGCGTCAGCGGCAAATACTTCGAGCATAAGAAAGAGGTCTCTTGTCCGTTCGCAGCCGACCATGAAGCCGTGAAACGCCTGCTGAAAATCTGTATGGGGTATTGAAATTATGCTTGCATGGATTATTGTGCAGGTATCAATCATCGGGTATGTGTCGTGGCTGCAGTCAGCCATCGCCATATCAGGGGTTCTCATCCTGCTGCTGGCAAGAAATTTAAGAGAAGAATTCTGAACATTCACCTCTGATTAATGTTTAATGACAAAAGTAAAACATTAAACATAACGAGTATGGGAAATTATTTTATAATTGGCGCATCTACCGGTATCGGCCGGCAGATCGCACTGCAACTATCGGCTGCGGGCCATAAGGTATATGGCACTTACTCCAAAACCACCATGCAATCTGATGACACAGGTGTGGAATATCACCATCTGGATGTGTTGGCTGAAGAGCCGGATCTTCACTTTTTACCCGATCATCTTGATGGGATGGCTTATTGTCCGGGCAGCATCAACCTAAGGCCCTTTCACCGAATCAGTCCCGATACCTTCAGGGCTGATTACGACTTGCAGGTCGTGGGTGCTGTGAGAACCATCCAGGCAGCACTCCCCAGGCTGAAGAAGTCAGGACAGGCTTCCGTGGTGCTCTTTTCGACGGTTGCCGTTCAGACAGGTTTCAACTTTCATTCGCTGGTTTCTGCTTCGAAAGGCGCCATAGAAGGACTGACCCGAGCCCTGGCGGCAGAATTTGCGCCCGCTATCAGGGTTAACGCCATTGCGCCATCACTTACCGACACCCCATTGGCGGCACAGTTGCTCAGCAGCGACGAGAAGCGTCAGGTAAACGCACAGCGCCATCCCATGAAAAAGATTGGCCAGCCAGGAGATATCGCCAACATGGCGATGTTTTTACTCACCAGCCAGTCAACCTGGATTACCGGACAGGTGTTCCCTGTAGATGGGGGAATGTCTGCCTTGCGGGTATGATGTATTGATGTGCGAAAGCATACATTGCGTATTCCGGAAAATTTGTATCTTGCATTATCAAGGCAACATCAATACAGCATTTTCGCCTTATCGTTTCTGCATCATCTGTGGTTAAACACCGGTTAATTTTATCGCAGTGAAACAGATACACATCACTTTGCATCAAACTTTGCGTCTTTGGTACGAGAAACAAAAACATGTATTATACGGAATAACTGGAATATCTATGAAGTACATCGGAGCACATGTAAGCACTTCGGGCGGTGTTGAGAACGCCCCTGTTAACGCCCATGCCATTGGAGCCCGGGCATTTGCCCTGTTTACCAGGAATCAGCGTCAATGGGTGTCGAAGCCGCTGACGCAGAAGAGCATCAGCGCCTTCAGAGAAAACTGTGAAAAATTTGATTACCAACCCTTTCAAATATTGCCGCACGACAGCTACCTGATCAACCTGGGAAATCCGGGCAGGGAAGCCCTTGAAAAGTCACGTGCTGCCTTTCTCGACGAGATGCAGCGTTGTGAGCTCCTAGGGCTGGACCGGCTCAACTTTCACCCCGGCAGCCACCTGAACCTTATCGACGAAGAGTTATGCCTGCGCACCATTGCCGAGTCGGTCAATATCGTGCTGGACAAGACCAGTGGTGTCATGGCAGTAATAGAGAATACCGCCGGGCAAGGCACCAACCTCGGCCATACCTTTGAGCAGATCAGGTTCATCATAGACCATGTGGAAGACAAGGAGCGGGTGGGTGTTTGTATCGACACGGCGCATGCCTATTCGGCAGGGTATGACATCCGGACGGCAGAAGGGTTTGAAAAGACGTTTGCTGAGCTTGATGCAATTGTGGGCTTAAGCTACCTCAAAGGCTTGCACATCAACGACTCGAAAAAGGCATTCGCATCGCGCGTCGACCGGCATGATCAGATCGGACAGGGCACCCTCGGTGAAGAAGTGTTTGTCCGTCTGGTGAACGACCCCCGTTTCGACAATATGCCCATCATCCTGGAGACTCCCGACGAAAACCGGTGGGCCGAGGAGATCGCCTTCCTTTATGGGGCCATCAGGGCGCAGAATTGAAGGATGTTTCAGGCTATGTTTATGCCTTAAAAAACAAATCATCATCTGGAAATTTCGGCGAACGGTAAATAGATGGAGGATACTATCCTTTTAATTTTCACAGTTCTTGATCACTTTCCAAAAAAAACATCCTGCGATATATCTATCCTGTTGCGATGTAATTAAATTTCGTAAATTGCAACCCGAAATGCATTCCAATACTTATTTATGAAAAGATTGTTGTCTCCGATTACCGGCTTATGCCTGGCTGTTATATTGCTCTTTGCCAAATGTGAAAAGGAGAATGATTCCAGGTACTCGTTCCAGTTTCATTTTATAACGGAAGAATACGAGCCCCTTAACTACACAGATAACGGCAAGCTCACCGGCCTGGCCCCGGATTTATTGCAAGAGATCTGCAAAAGCCTGAATATCCCGTTTGATGTGGCCGTGTTGCCCTGGAGTGAAGGTTACCGCTTAGCACAAGAAACAGACAATGCGGTGCTGTTTTCTACAGCGCTGAATGCTGAAAGAAAGGATTTGTTTAAATGGGCTGGACCAATAGCAGCACTTGAGTGGTATTTTTATGCCGAAGCACAGAACCCGCTCGTGCTGCAGTCGCTCGATGATGCCCGGAAGTTGGGTGCCATAGGTGTGTTGCAGGATTATTCCATGGAACAGTTCCTGGTACAGCAAGGCTTTACCAACCTGGTTTATTGTACAGACCACCAGGATGCGTTTCAGAAACTGCTGAATGGTGAGATTGACCTGTATCCATCCGACCGTATCACCGCCAGGGCAGCTTTGCAAGCCCAGAACCAGTCTTTCTATCGTGTCGTTGAAAAGAAACCCATCAGAACGGAGATGATCTATTTCGCTTTCAATAAAGGGATACCTGATGCTGTGGTTGCCGACATACAGGGAGAGATAGACCGGCTAAAAGACAATGGGTATCTCAGGAAGCTTTCGCAGACATATTTAAATACCAGCGACTACCCCGGCACCTTGCAGGTATATACGGAAGCGTATCCTCCGTTGACTTTCATAAATAGTTTTGGAGAGATCAGTGGCTTCGGATCCGATGTTGTTTATGAAATTATGGATCGCAACAAGGTATTTGCCAGGATAAAGTTGTCGACATGGAGCAATGGCTATGAGTTGGCGCTTCACAATCCCAATTTTTGCCTGTTTACGATGGATCGAACGGAGATTCGTGAAAACCTGTTTCAGTGGGTTGGGCCGATCGGCACCAACGCCACCTTCTTCTATACCAGGGCAGGATCAGGCATTACGATTAGCAGCCTGGCCGATGCGATGAATTTAACTGCGGTAGGGACGGTCAGTTCGTGGTATTCCGATCAGGTGCTTCGTGACCTTGGGTTTACCAACCTGGTGTCGGAAAATGAGCCGGGAATTATGACAAAGAAGCTTATGGAGGGAGATATAGATGCATTTGTCTGTTCGGCAATCACCTTTCCCACCATTCTGAAAGACCAGGGATATGAATATGACCAGGTGACAGAGTCTTTTACGCTGATGTCGTCAGATTTCTACATTGCCTTTTCGAAAAATACATCTGCCACCATCGTCAACCAATGGCAATCGACCCTGGAAGCCATGCAGCAAGACGGAACCTATGACACCATTCATCAGAAGTGGTTTCCATAAATTAGATTTTTCGGATGCTTTTTTTATTCATCATTTCCGGGTTTATTTTTTCTAACTTTAGTGGTCTTAAACCTGTGAAGCTTGCAGTATGATTGGCAACTACAAAATTATTACCCTCTGCGGAAGCACCCGGTTTCGTGATGAATTTTTCGAAGCCCAGAAGCGCCTAACCCTTCAAGGGTATATCGTCATCAGCGTGGGATTGTTTGGCCATTCCGGTGACCAGGAGGTGTGGACGGAAGGCACCAAAGAAATGCTGGATGACATGCACTTACGCAAGATCGACCTTGCCGATGAGATTTTTGTGGTTAACCCTGGGGGTTATATCGGAGCGTCTACCCGCAACGAAATAGCCTACGCCAAAGCCAACAACAAAAAGGTAAACTACCTTTTTACCCAATAGCTGTCAATGCACCGGGCGAAATTCCGTGCAGACCCGGCATCGAATCTAAAATACAGGCAGGGCTCTATCAGCTCAAACTCCATCAGGGCAAAGGAATATGATATGGTAAGAAAGGCGCAATCCGGCATGATATGATTTGTCATGGCTTAATGTCTCAGGCAATTAACTGCTGCCACTCCTGCTGCCACCTGTTTTTTTCGTTGATTTTTTTGTTTTTCGCTGATTTTGCTTTGGTGTGGTCTTTCTTGCCGCCACGGGTTTCCACACTGAAAGGCTTTTGAAGGTCGTTGCGCTTTTGACGGTTGTTGCGGTTCTCGCGGTTGAAAGGTTTAGAAAAATCGGCCTTTTTGTTGCGTTTGAAAGGGGATGATGCGTCTTTGCGTTTTCTTGTTTCTACACCTGCATTCAGGTCCGGGGCATTCTTGTAGTATTCCAGGAAGCGGTTAAACTCCAGCGATACAAAGCGCTTGATCACCTCTTCTTTAGGAAGCTCACTAAGCATATCGTAGACTGTTTGCATGTAGGGGTCAATCTGTTTGTGGGATACCTCAGCATTTTGCATGCGTTCCACCATGCTGAACAATTGCCTTTCGCATATCTCCACACCACCTGGTACCGGTTGACGGTCGAATGTTTTCCTGGTTACCTGTTCTATCTGGGCAATCCTGTTACGTTCCCTGATCTGGATGATAGAAACGGCCTTGCCTTCTTTTCCGGCCCTGCCTGTACGTCCGGAGCGGTGGGTATACACTTCGATGTCGTCGGGAAGGTTATAGTTGATCACATGCGACAGGTTGTTGACATCCAGCCCGCGTGCTGCCACATCGGTAGCCACGAGCAGGTTCAGGTTCTTGTCGCGGAATTTTTTCATCACAAAGTCGCGTTGTGCCTGCGACAGGTCGCCATGGAGGGCCTCCGCATTGTAGCCGTCGCGCATAAGCCATTCCGCCACTTCTTTGGTTTCCTGGCGGGTGCGGCAAAAAACGATACCGTATATGTCGGGGTTGTAGTCGGCGATGCGCTTCAGTGAATTGTAGCGGTCGCTGGCGTTCACCACATGGTATACGTGCGAAACATTTTCGGCGCTTGCATTTTTCTTGCCCATGGTAATTTCGATGGGGTTGTGCATATACCTTTTGGCGATGGTCACGATGCCTGGCGACATGGTGGCCGAAAAAAGTAACGTGGTCTTTTCTGCCGGGGTTTGTGCCAGGATGATGTCTACATCCTCACGAAAGCCCATCTTGAGCATTTCGTCGGCCTCGTCGAGCACCAGAATCGAAATGTTTGACAGATCGATGCGGTTTCTTCTGATCAGGTCATTGATGCGACCAGGCGTTGCCACCACGATGTGTGCCCCTTTCTTCAGTGAAGAAATTTGCTTGTCCATGGGAGCGCCGCCATATACAGCTACGATGTTCATACCTTTCATAAACTTGCTGAAGTCCTCCAGGTCTTTGGTGATCTGCATGCAAAGCTCCCTTGTAGGACTCAGAATCAATAGTTGGGGATGCCTGGCACTGATGTCGATGTGTTCAATGGATGGGAGTCCGTATGCGGCCGTCTTCCCTGTTCCGGTCTGCGCCAGGCCAATGATGTCACGTGGCGTATCCATCAGTACTGGGATCACTTTTTCCTGTATTGGGGTTGGCTCAACAAAACCCAGGACATCTATGGCCTTGGCAACTTCGGGGGAAAACCCCATTTCAGTAAATAACATATTCTTACATTTTGTGTCTCAAATAAAATGAAAAAATGCAGTACGAGCCCTCCGTGAAACATGTAGCGGAATGCCGGTTAATTAGAAACAACCAGAAATTGATGTGGGTAAACAGTCAATGGTGGGATCAATAATACATTCTTCAAAAACAGGTGCAAAGGTAGTGATTAATACAATACAAATAACATTCTGTTTTAATACTTCAGCAGATCGTTCAGGGTGTTAACGGCTAGGTTGACTACTTCCATTCTTACATTACCGATTTTCTCTGTAAGGCGTTCTTTCGACATCGACCTGAAATGAAATACCAGCAATTCAGATGTTTGGTTCAGGCCATTTTCCTGATCAGGTTGAATCACGGGATTGCCTTTGAAACGTTTGATTTTTGTTGTGAGTGGAGCGGTGAAAACCACTGGCATGATGGTATTTAGCATGTTACCGCTAAGAATAACAACCGGGCGCAATCCTGATTGTTCGCTCCCTTTTATCGGGTTAAGGTTTGCCATCCAGATGTCGCCCTGACGCACCGTAATGCCTTTGCTAACGGGTTTACTCATGTTATTTAACTTTAAGCTAAGTTGGTATCAATCTCTGAGAGATAGTCACTCATCCCTTCTTCTGCCATGAGTATAATGTCCGGATCGTCGGCCAGTCGTTTGTACGATTTTATGTATGCTGCTTTTTTCAAATGGTCGAGGTAAATACGAAGAGCTCTTTCGATGAGTTTGTTTTTCGGAACAGAAAGATCTGCTGCTTGTTCGGAAAGCTCTGCCAGTAGTCTGTCGGGGAGTGTGCTTGTAAAGGTTGCCATCACATAAATATTTGTATATTGCAAATATAAATAATATTTATAAAATGTAATTATTATGTTTGGATAAAATCGTAATGTTTGGCTCGTTTTTTTTACTTTTGCTCTATTCAAAAGAAGACACGA
>SKYG01000202.1 GCA_007128045.1 Bacteroidales bacterium
AAGGTCGAAGGTCGAAAGGGATCGTCGTAGGGGCGCATTGAATGCGCCCAAGAAACAGAGTCATCAATAACCAAATAGCCAAATGCCAAGAGCCAAGCGCCAAACAGCATTCTTCTTCGATGCATCAGCCTGTTCGGGTTGCAAGACCTGCCAGGTGGCGTGTAAAGACAAGCACGACGCGCCGCCCGGGGTTCGCTGGCGCAGGGTGTACGAAGTATGCGGGGGCGAATGGGTAAAAGAGGGCTCAGCCTGGAAACAGAATATCGTTTCCTACAATATGTCGGTAGCCTGCAACCACTGTGAGGACCCGATATGCATGACCACCTGTCCCACTAAGGCCATCACAAAAAACGGCCAGGGCATCGTACTCATCGACCCGAAACGTTGCATGGGATGCCGCTATTGCGAGTGGAGCTGCCCCTACGGGGCGCTGCAGTTCGACAACCGCAAGAAGGTGATGACCAAATGTACCCTGTGCCACGACTACCTGCAGCAAGGCAAGCTGCCCGTCTGCGTGAGTGCCTGCCCCATGCGTGTGCTCGACATCGGCGAACTCAGCACCCTGGAACAGCAGCATGGAAGAAACAGGGAAGTATACCCCTTCCCGAAAGAGACATATACAGCCCCTGCCATCGTCATCAAGCCACATCCTGCAGCAGCAACAGACGATGCGCCAGATATGCACATTGATAATGTTGAGGAGTTGTAGGGACAGGACTGGGCCTGTCCACATATAGAAACAGGAGTTGCATGGACAGGACTGGGCCTGTCCGTAAAAAATACATATCATGAACAGCAATGAATGGCCACTGGTGTTTTTCACCTTGTTATCGCAGGTCAGCGTCGGTATGGTTGCCTGTATGCTGATTCTGGCAACATCTTTCAGGGACCGAAGTCTCCGGACAATCACCCCGGTATATAAAGCGATTATCCTGACAGCCCTGGTCTTCATGAGCGTGGCGCTGCTGATATCGTTCCTGCACCTGACACAGCCCCTGCATGCGGTGTATGCCCTGCAAGGACTCAAGACCTCCTGGCTTAGTCGCGAGATTTTACTGGCGTCTCTCTATCTTGCCCTGCTCATGATAAGCTTTGTGGCCTACCGTTTCAGGATCCTATCCGGCAGGCAACAACTACTGATGCTCTTGTCTGCTACAGCCCTTACCGGCCTATTGTTGATCTATGCCATGGCGCGGTTGTATATGTTGCCCACCATCCCTGCCTGGAACAATCTCTCCACGCCCGTCTCGTTCTTCAACACCGCCCTGCTGACAGGGTCGGCCATCACCCTGGCATACACCGCTTTGTTCTTTCCTCGTGGGATGGAGCCGCAAGCCTTCGCAAAGACAGCAAAGATACTGGCAGTGATGGTGTGTGCCGGCATCATCATCCACGCTGTGAACGGTATGTTACTGACCCCTTCTGAGGCGATTACCAGAGATGACGTTATCTTCCTTCCGGAGCTGGTGCCCGCCATCTGGAAGCTGGCACGCTGGGGGTTTCTTGTCATCGGATCAGCATCCCTGGCAGTTTGGCTGTTGCGGTTCAAGAGCCCCCCATCGATTGTTGGTCTCTTTCTGGTATGCCTGGCAGCCGATTGCTTCCTGCTTGCCGAGGTCTGTGCCCGCTACCTGTTCTATGCATCTTACTTCCGGCTTGGGGTGTGATTTAATTTAACCGCTAAGGAACACGGAGATTGGGTAACCGCAGAGAACGCAGGCTTACTTTTTTTAACCGCAGAGGAACACAGAGTTATTCGCAGAGAACGCAGGCTCACTTTTTTTTAACCGCAGAGAGCCGCGGAGTTATTCGTAGAGAACCGCGGAGTTATTTTCAGTCTCGAAATGATATCGGTGGACTTTTTTCAGACCATAACGTGAATACCAGAGATAGCTATGCCCAATGTCTTGGCCTGACAGAATTTTAGCGATTTCTGCCTGACATGTAAAGAATTAAAAAATTATCTTTGCATCAACCAAAAAAAACAACATCATTATGAAAAAACTATTTTTAATTCTAATTCCGTTATGTATGATCCTTACAGGATGTAAACAGGCTGTTGTAGAAGACAATCCCTTTTTTGTTGAATGGGACACCCCTTTTGGAGCGCCACCATTCGGCGAGATACAGGATGACCACTTCCTGCCGGCTTATATGGAGGCCATTCGCCAGCACAAGGAAGAGATTGATGCAATCATCAACAACACTGAGGCTCCTGATTTTGAGAATACCATCGTTGCCTATGACAATGCAGGGGCTCTGATGAGTAAGGTCGGTCTGGTTTTCGGTGGCCTGCGCAGTGCAGAGACCAATCCTCGGCTGCAGGAGATCGCCCGTGAGACCACGCCTATGCTGAGTGCGCATTACAATGAGATCAGGATGAACCAGGATCTGTTTGCGCGTATTCAGGCCGTGTATGAGAACCGCGAAAGCTTCGGCCTTAATCTGGAACAGATGCGGCTGGTGGAAAAGATGTACCGCGACTTTGAAAGAGGTGGTGCTGCGCTTCCGGAAGAGAAGCGTGAAGCGTTGAAGCAGTTGAATGAGCGCATGTCGATGGTGTCATTGCAGCTGGGTGAGAACCTTCTGGCCGAGAACAATGGCTTTAAACTGATACTGGAAGATGAAGCTGACCTGGTTGGTTTGCCACCTGATGTGATCAGTTCGGCTGCTGAAGAGGCAAGAAAAGCCGATTTGGAAGGCAAGTGGGTGTTTACGCTGGCCAAGCCCAGCTGGACTCCCTTCCTGCAGTTTTCTGAGCGCCGCGACCTGCGCGAGAAGATATATACAGCCTATTTCATGCGGGGCGATAACGACAATGAGCATGACAACAAAGCGCTGTTTGCCGAGCTGATGCAGTTACGGCAGGAGGCCACACGGCTCATGGGGTATAACAACTATGCTGAGTTCTTTCTGGAAGAGCAGATGGCGCAGAAGCCGGAGAACGTCTATGACTTCCTGTACCAGGTATGGGAGCCAGCACTGGCCAGGGCCAAAAGCGAACGTGACGACATGCAGGCCATTATCGACCGTGAGGGAAGAGACTATAAGTTAGAGTCGTGGGACTGGTGGTACTATGCCGAGAAGATCAGGGCCGAACGCTATGACCTCGACGAAGATGAGGTCAAACCCTACTTTACGCTCGACAATGTACGCCGTGGAAACTTCCTGCTTGCCAACAAGCTGTTTGGACTGACATTTGTCGAACAGCCAGAAGTGCCAGTTTACCACCCGGAAGTAGAGGCCTTCGAGGTGCTGGATCGTGATGGCAGCCACCTCGGTGTGCTGTATATTGACCCGCATCCTCGGCCAGGTAAGCGCAGCGGCGCCTGGTGCAGCACCTACCGCAGCGGCAGTTATGACAACGGGGAGAAGATTGCTCCGATTGTACCTATCGTGATGAACTTCACCCGACCGGTCGGAGACCTGCCCGCCATGCTGAGCTGGGATGAGACCACCACCTATTTTCATGAATTTGGCCACGCACTGCACAATTTCTTTGCAGACGGGCAATATCGCAGAACCAGCCGTAGCGTGCCACGCGACTTTGTAGAGTTGCCATCGCAGATTCTCGAGAATTGGGCCGGGGAACCTACACTGTTGAAAGAATATGCATTGCACTATAAAACTGGTGAGCCCATCCCGGATGAACTGATCGAGAAGCTATCCAACAGTGAACACTTTAACCAGGGCTTTCTGAACACCGAATACCTGGCAGCAGCCATTCTGGATATGGACTGGCATACGGCTGAGCATGGCGATGAGATCGATGTTACTGCCTTTGAAGATGCTACTCTGGAACGGATCGGCCTCATCGATGAGATCGTGCCGAGATACCGCACGCCAAACTTCGGTCATATCTTCGGCACTGGCTATGCCGCTGGCTATTACGTGTATCGCTGGGCTGGCGTGCTGGATGCAGATGCCTTTTATGCCTTCAAGGAATCAGGTGACCTGTTTAACCAGGAGCTGGCCGAAAAATTCAGGAATTATATCCTGGCCAACAATGCCATTTACGAAGGCATGGATGCCTATGTGCGATTCCGTGGAGCGGAACCGACAATCGAGCCGTTTCTGCGGCAAAGTGGTTTGATGGAGTGAGGGTTGGGAGTTGCGGGTTGCGGGTTGCGAGTTGCGGGTTGTTTTTGTGATTTGTCCGAAGATGAACACACTGTGTATTAATTTGAACAGTTGTTTATTGATTGTTGGCAGAGATATGATTGTAACTGTTTGAATATAAGGTTGATGTCTTAGTTGGTCTGATGATTGATATTAGGTATATAAAATCAACATCAATCACCAATGAGAATACGTGTCATATCCCTACTATTGCTGCTGGCATGGATCAGCCAGCCGGCAAAGTGCCATAGTCATGAGGCAAGGCATTATGTAGCAACAGAACTAACTGTCGATCCGCCGCAGATTGATGGAATTCTTGACGATGGAGCCTGGCAGCATGCTGTCTGGCAGTCTGGCTTTATTCAGCACGAGCCATACAATGGCAGGGAGGCATCGCAGGAAACACTGTTTGCCGTTTTGTTCGACAACAATTATATATATGTTGCCATCAGGGCATATGACAGCAGTCCTGACAGCATTGTGTGCCGCCGCACACGCCGCGACCAGGCTGACGGCGATAAGGTGGGCATCGCGTTTGACTCCTATCATGATTTAAGGACAGGTTTTGTGTTCGGTGTATCGGCTGGTGGTACTCGCTTTGATTGGCTCATCAGCAACGATGGCCAGCAGGAAGACCACTCCTGGGATCCGAACTGGTGGGTGAAGACCCATGTCGATGATGAGGGATGGACGGCGGAGATGCGTATTCCCTTCAGCCAACTCCGTTTTGAGCGCAACGGTGGCCGTTTATGGGGGATGCAAGTCTTTCGTGAGATACACCGAAATAGTGAGTTAAGCTTCTGGTCGCATATCCCCAAAGATGCACCGGGTCTGGTTCACCGATTTGGCACGCTTGATGGTCTGGGGCAGATTGAACCCAGGAGCATATTTGATGTGACTCCCTATACTGTGGCTCTGACCGATCGTTATCTGGCCACGCCAGGTAATCCATTCCAGACCGGTCATGATGATCGTTTCAAGCTGGGGGTCGATTCCAAAATTGGCCTTAGCAACTACCTGACCCTTGACCTGACCCTCAACCCTGACTTTGGCCAGGTGGAGGCAGACCCTTCGGAGGTGAATCTGACAGCCTTTGAGACTTTTTTTGAAGAGAAACGTCCCTTTTTCATTGAGGGAAGGAATATCATGAGCTTTGGGCTGGGCATTGGTGAAGGTGGCATTGGGAATGACAACCTGTTTTATTCGCGCAGGATAGGCCGCAGACCTCTTGGCAACATTCAGGCTGATAGCGGGGCTTATGTCGACAAGCCTAGTTTTACGAACATATTGGGTGCTGCAAAGATCAGCGGTAAAACAGATAGTGGCCTCTCTATCGCTTTGATGGAGTCGCTGACAAGTGAAGCCAATGCAACTATAGATCTGGATGGAGAACGGTCGATGCAATTGATCGAACCACTGACCAACTTTTTTGTAGGACGGCTTCAGCAGGACTTCCGAAATGGTAGTACCCTCATAGGTGGTATGTTCACCTCGGTGAACCGGCGTCTTGACGAAAACCTTGCCTTGCAGATGCACAGGAATGCCTATACAGCCGGTGTAGACGTAACACAGTTTTTCCGTGATAAGTCGTTTATGGTCAATGTGAATGCGGCTTTCAGTCACGTAGCAGGCGATAAGGAGGCCATCCTGCGCACGCAACGGTCTTCGGCAAGGTATTTCCAAATCCCTGATGAGGGCATGATGCGGCTTGATCCGGAACGGACAAGCCTGACCGGATCGGGTGGCCGGATACAGGTGGGTAAGATGGGCGACGGCCACTGGAATTTCATGGCTGCCATGCTTTGGAAGTCACCACAGTTTGAGATCAACGACATCGGATACATGCGCGAGTCAGATAACCTGTTTCAGGTGGCTTGGATCGGATACCGCCAATGGGAGCCAAAGGGCATCTACCGTGAATACAGGATCAACTTCAACCAGTACAGGCAATGGAACTTCAATGGCGACCTGATGCTGAACGGGATGAATGTGAATGGATTCATTAGGTACCGAAACTTTTGGAGCACCAGTATGGGAGTGGAATATGCACGTGATATCCTGTCAAAGAGTTTATTGCGGGGCGGCCCGATGTTTCAAACCCCCAACCTTGTCAATGCCTGGGCGCGGGTTGGTACCGATAACCGCAAAAAGCTGACAGCCAGTCTCACCGGCAGCTATAATCACGGGATGGAAAACTATCAGCAGGCCCGGTCGGCGTCGGCATCACTTACTTACAAGCCGATTGATAACCTGAACCTGTCATTTGCACCTTCCTGGTCGAGAAGGTCGCAAGCCATGCAATTTGTAGGTCACAGGAGTATCGGGTCTGAACAACGCTACCTGTTTGGCAGCATGGAACAGGAGGTGATTTCCTTCTCTTTCAGGGTGAACCTGACCCTGTTGCCTGACCTGACGCTTCAGTATTGGGGACAACCGTTCGTTGCCGCCGGCAGCTATAACACCTTTAAATATGTAACTGATCCACGTGCCGGTCGTTTTGATGACCGCTATGCAGTGTTTACTGACAACCAGATCGGATTGTCTGATGGGGTGTACCGGGTTGATGAAAATCTGGACGGAACCATTGACTACATGTTCGGCAAGCCCGACTTCCGGGTCAGGGAGTTCTTATCCAACCTGGTACTCAGGTGGGAGTATAGTCCCGGATCATCCCTATACCTTGTGTGGAGCCAGGACCGCAACAACTATGAAGTGAACGGCCCGGTCGATTATTTTCACGAGCTGAATAGCCTGTTCAGTGAGAAACCAAGCAACACCTTTCTACTAAAATTTTCATACAGGATTGGCTTGAGATAACATGAGATAAAAGCCGACTAAATGGTTAAAAAAAGCCGGTATGTATATACCAGCTTTTTTGTAAATTAGCAAAAAAATCCACATGGACTATAAACTTCCTACCTACCTGAGGCTGGTAATCATTTTGCTGGGGATTATCCTCACTGTTTTCGTGATGATCACTGCCAAGAGCATATTGGTGCCCTTGCTTATTTCAGGGCTTTTTGCCGTGCTGATCAGTCCGCTGGCATCCTGGCTGGAAAAACACAGGGTGCCAAAGTTCCTTGCTGCTGCCTTGAGCCTCATTACCTTGCTTGCCGCCATGAGTGGACTGGCGTATTTTTTTTACAACCAGCTAATCGGCTTTTCAGGCGACCTCTCTGCGCTGAATACACGCATGTCGGAACTTATTGGCGGTATCAACACCTTCCTGGAAAACCATATTGAAGGCTCTGTGCCGATATCCATGAGCAGCATTCAGAATACGGTTTATTCCTATCTTACAGATAATGTGGCTTCCCTTACACAGGGTGTAATAGCCACTGCCACCACCCTGACGATCATCTTTATACTTCCCATATACATCTTCCTTTTTCTATATTTCAGGAGCTTCCTGATCGAATTTCTGATGCGTGCCTTCCCTGACAGACATCAGCAAAGGGTTAGCAACATCATCATGAAGGTGAAGCTGGTGGTGCAGAACTACATATCGGGAATGCTTATGGTGATCCTGATACTTGCTGTGCTGAACAGCATCGCACTATACAGCCTCGGCATAAAGCATGCCTTGCTGTTTGCGGTCTTTGCCGCGATGCTCAACGTCATCCCGTTCATCGGACCGTTTATAGGAGCTGTCCTACCCATCACCTACGCACTGCTGGCAAAAGATTCTCTCTGGTATCCATTCGGCGTGTTTTTGGCGTTTTATGTTATTCAGCTTGCGGAGAGCAACTTTTTTACCCCCAAGATTGTTGGAGGAAAGGTGTCGATGAACCCCTTTATGACAATTATAGCCCTGTTTGTAGGGAATTTCATCTGGGGCCTGGCAGGCATGATATTGTTTATTCCCGGTATGGCCATGCTAAAGGTGGTCTTTGATGAGATACCCGGCATGGAAGCTTACGGTTTCTTGCTGGGGTCAGTAGGCAGCAGAAACAAAGACGATGGACAGAAAGTTCCAAAGTTTGTAAAGACGGTGAAGAAGAAAGTTGAAAAGTTGAAGAGTTGAGTTGTTGAAGAGTTTAACCCGTAACCCGCAACTCATACGGATACTCTATATCGACAAGGTACAGACCGTGCCCTGGGGCTGAATAGCCTGCCTTACGCCGGTCTTGAGCCTCAATGATGCCGGCAAAATCATTCATGTCGATTTTTCCCAGTCCAATATCCACCAACGTGCCGGTAATGGCACGTACCATATTTCTCAGGAATCTGTCGGCTTTGATCTCAAAAACCAGCAGATGGTCTTGACTTGTCCATCTGGCGTGAAAGACCTTGCAGCGATTTGTTTTTGTCTGACTGTTGGACTTGGCAAAGCTGCTGAAGTCCTCAAACTTAGGGAGCAGGTCTGCCGCTCGCTGCATGGTCTGGATGTCAAGTTTAGGTTCCATCAGCCAGGCTTTTCTATGGTAAAAAGGATCTTTTTGGGTGCATATAAAATACTGATAGGTACGGCTGATGGCATCGAAGCGTGCATGAGCATCCGGGTTTACAGGAAATATTCCCTGGATGGCTATGTCGGGAGGCAGGATGCGGTTCATCTTATAGACGGTCTGTGCTATATGCTCATTGGTGAGAATGGCAGAGGTGTCAAAGTGGGCATAGAACCTCCGGGCATGCACACCGGTATCGGTGCGGCCGGCACCGACGGTGCGTATTGGTTCGCGCAGCAGGGTAGATAGCGCCTTGTCGATGGTCTCCTGAACGGATGTTGCATTTTTCTGGATTTGCCATCCGCAGTAGCGGGTGCCATCAAATGAAAGTAGTATAAAATAGCTGTATGGCATGTAAATATGTTATCCGGTTATAAGGCTGGTTATGTATAATATAGCTACCTGTCTATAACGCAGTTGGCCGCTGGCAAATTGCCAACGGCCAACAAAATTGAAGATCAAATATAATTATAACTATCACCTCACATAAATGAGCTTTTTAAACTGTATGTAATTCTGTTGCTCATTATTGAACTCGTAACGAATGAAGTAGACTCCGTATTCCAATCGGTGGTTGCCGCCATGGAAGGTGTGCAGGAATGTTCCTGCCTCTTCCTGCTGATCGACCAGTGTTGCCACCTCGGCACCCAGCATGTTAACCAGGGTAATGCGTACCTTACCCGGGTTGTGCAGCGTATAGCGTACGTTCAACTCCTCGCGGAAGGGGTTGGGGTAGGCTGTTAACGAGATACTTGCTTCATCTGGTTGCGTAGTGTCTACTGGAAATCCGGTAGTGACGATTTGCGGTATGGCAATAA
>SKYG01000207.1 GCA_007128045.1 Bacteroidales bacterium
CCATCTCCTTTCCCCAAACAACACCTCTGGCTGTAATTTCTCCACCGCCATCATCCGTGATGTTGCCACCACTTTCAGCAGATGTTTCGGTAATATCAGTTGCACTTAAGGTGGTTAGTATTGGCGGGGCAATAGGGTCAGGATCTGAGTCATCATCGCTACATCCTACAAGTGAAAAAAGGCTTATTACAACCACTGTTATGGGGTAAAATAATAATTTAAAATGTTTCCTCATGGTGTGTTGGGTTTTATTTTTTATGTATAGTAAATAATCCCCCGTCAAAGACGGTGGATTTCTGATTGACCTTAAAAATATAGTATGGAACTGAAGGGCTAGCACCAGCGAAAAGTCATGCAGCCAAAGGCGTTATGTGCGCCCCGCTTTTGGCGGGGTAAATTGACAAATTGTCATAATTCTCGGATCATGCAATTCCATGCATGTCTTAATCCTTAATGCATCGTACAGAGCGTCCTTCTGCGCGGAAGAAAGTTCCTATGGCGCGATAACTACCATAGAATGTAAGGCCTCGAGATCGACCGTCACTATCTACGGAGCTTGATGACCAAACAGTGCCCCAGGTACCCACACTCTGGAGCGAACCGTTACTAAAGCTTCGGTAGCCGGCAAGGGGCCACTTCAAGTCACTGTCAATGGGACCTGCAGCACCGGCTGACCAGCTCAGACGCTCCGCATTGAGTTCATCCCTGACGGGCACACGCCAGCCAGGAGGACAAGGGTTGTTGATGCCCTCAACGCCCTGCCACAGCGCATTGTTTCGTGATGAACGCCAATCATAGGGGGCGTTTTCAGTTATAAATTCAACTGTAATGAAATCACCATGCCCTGGCACATCGGTATTGCTTGAGGTATTTGTGGTGCTGCTTGTCCTGTCCTGGTGCCCATCATCTCCACGCCCCCACTGAAACAGGTCGCCGTAGGCCTCTTCATCTGTGCTGCTGGTAGCCACTTGATTTGCACCAAGGTTGCGATCGAGCCAGCACCTTTCTCCAATATCGCCCCCATAATCAATCAGGACGGTCCCGTAAGTAACCTCCTGTCCATTGTAGGTAAATGTCAGGTCTTCACCACAAGTAAAGGTCGTTGCCGTGGCTTCAATTTTGATAACTGTTTCATCGGAAAATGTTTCCGGGAAACTTGCGCCTCCATCCCAGATTAAAGAATAGGGCCCACCAGGAGCAACATTTGTCAAAGCCCCTTTAAGATCAGCATCAGGTATTGATTCAAAACTATTGCCATTGTCAAAACTGACTTCAGCCGAAATGTCGTATACATAAGCATTTTCGGTAAATTCATAGTCAATTTCTGTGATCCCTGTAACAGGTTCACTGCTCAAAACCGTTACGGTTACCGTGCCAACATCTGCAAATACGCCACCAGCAAATAATGAAATAAAGAAAAAAGGTATAATGCGTTTCATAATAGTATATACGTTTGATTGGAATTGGTTTGTTTTCAATTGGTTTGATTCATGCATCACTGCATGTTGCTGGCATTAAATACCCGCTTTTTTTCTTGAAAGCATGTGGCGCCAGGCTATTGTCTTAAAAACACCGTCTATTGCCGGGGATCAGTTCCGGATGGTTGCTTTAAAAACTGGTAGAAACTCTCTCTGTTAACCTCCATATATTCCGCACCGGGATAATTCTTCACAAAAGCTTTTGGTGGCCTGGATTTTTTCGATCCCCATTTCATCTCAAAAGCCCTGAGTATTCCGTCACTTTCTTCCAGCAAGTCAATTTCCTGCTGATCGTAAGTTCTCCAGAAATAATAATTGGAATAATTTTCCTGGTACACATCCCGTTTAATTCGTTCTGAAATGCAGAAATTTTTCCATAACTGACCCACGTCATTCCTGACTTCCAATGGATTGAGGTTTGAAATAATGACATTTCTGATGCCATTGTCCCAAAAATAGAAGCGGGGAGATTTGGTTATCTCTTTTCTGAGGTTTCGGCTGAAGCCATGTAGCCTGAAAATAATATAGGATTTTTCCAGAATATCGAGGTATCTCTGTACAGTTTTTACGGTTGTAGACAGCTTATTGGCAATCTCGTTAAAAGAAATGTCATGGCCAACCTGGAAAGAAATGATCCGCAACAGATTCATAACAAAGATGCTGTCTTTCAGGTTCACAAGCTGAAGGACATCCTTCAGGAGGTATCCATTCCTAAGGTTCTCCAATATATCCGGAATGGTCTGTGCTTCATCAATAAAAACAAAGTCATATCCGGCAGCAAGACTCTTCAGAACTTCCTGTTTTCTGGAAGAAAGCATGGTAGACACATCAAAATCTTCTCCCTTGAGCATCAGTATCTTTTTGTTACCCAGGCGGTCTTTGATGCGTTCCATCAGAACGGTCTTCCCGGTACGCACAAAAAACCCCGACCATCAATTGGTTCTGAGGGCTTTTTCTTTTCGAGGGATGGAGTGGGCCTTGCTTTTTCTCAGGCGCTGGTTGGTCTTTTTATGCACCGGACAGAGAGACCAACTGCATAGCCAAAGTTCACGATGTTTGAATTAAAGAGGAGGGGTATTGGCTTCAATTGCAAGTAGACTATTTTTCAAAGGGCCCCAGGTCTGTTGCCACTCCCCGGGCGGGTAGCACTCCTTGCTGAACAAGACCTGCTCAAACAGCTGATCGGGGAATATGATTCCGGCTTTTTTCATAGCTATTTAATACAAAAACCCGAACAACCATAGTGGGATGCCTATAATCCGCTAATACCCATGGATATGAAAAATTCAGCCATTCCTTGCGGCATCTTTCGCGTCAAGGTAACCAATACTTCCCGGAGGAATGTGGAAGTGACCCTTCCGGGCACCCAGCAAAATGCCGTCGGATTCACAGGGTATGATACAATAGCTGGCCCGGAGAGAAGAACGAACAGAGGGTACGGACAAAACATAAATAATATTGTCAGACAACCTCATATGACAAGTCTGGAAATGACAGGAAGTGGTGGCAGCATGCAATTGTCGGTTTTTGAAGAAGAGGTTAGCTACACTGCGGCATGGGAAAACCTGGCTTCTTTGCACAGCGATTTCTACAGCGATGGAAAATTGTCAGGCAAAAGCAGGTCATCAAGTCCAAAGACCGGAGAAACGGTAGATGGAGCGCTCGCTGCAGGATTTACCCTCAGACCGAACGAAGAGAAAGTGGTAACTTTCGTGTTGAGCTGGCATTTCCCGGGGGGTACCTTCGGCAGAAGCCAGTCAAGTTTCTATAATGCCTATAGGTTCCCCACTGAAGAAAACAGAATCTGGTATTTTCCTGAGGCTGGCAGTCATTACGAAAACTGGTGGTCAAACGCTGCTGATGTTGGCAGTTATGTATATGAAAACTTTGATTACCTTGATTCAACAACCAGGTTATACTACGAAACATTGTTTTCCTCAACCATTCCAAGATATTTACCGGGTCGGATTTCATCAAATATATGCGTGCTGAAGTCTCCTACCACTTTTTGGACCAAGGATGGCTATTTTGGAATTTGGGAGAGTACATCGTCTCTTCAGGAATGGTTTGGCAACGTCAAACATGTTATTCACTATGCTCAGGGACATGCCCGCTTATTTCCGGAGTTAGGCCGCATTTTAAGAAACATAGATCTGGATTCACAGACGAGCTGGGGTTTGCTTCCGGCCAGGGATGGCCAGATACTAAACGCTATGGACGGGCATTTTGGCACAATTCTGGGCGTATACCGGGAACATCTCCTGTCAGATAATAATGATTTTTTAACTGCCGCCTGGCCCCGAACTCAAAGAGCGATGGATTATGCCATCTCAGAATATGACAGCGATCAAGACGGAATGTTGTCAGGAGGTTATCATAACACATTGGACACCAACGTTTCGGGCACATCACCTTGGGTTGGTACATTATACCTGGCCGCATTAAAAGCCTGTGAAAAAATGGCAACCATCACAGGCGACCCTGAAAGTGCAGCTAAATATAACAGGATTTGGACTTTAGGCAAGGAGAATCAAAACAAACAATTATGGAATGACAGTCTGGGCTATTATATAGAACAAACCGAGAACCTTCCAAACACAAGGGTCATGGGGCAAGCGGTTTCCATTGACATGCTCCTTGGACAATGGTGGGCAAACCAACTTGATTTAGGCCAGATATATCCTATTGATCGCACAATAGCAGGCTTGGAAAAGATTTTTTCAACCAATAGAATTACGGATCCCGGAGAGGGATATTATCCATCTTTCAGAGATTTTCTTGGAACAGGTGATACCGGTTGGATGATGGCTGTTTTTCCCGATAAAGTACCCGATAACAGGATACGGTATTACAATGAAGTGATGAGTGGTTTTGAATATGCAGCAGCAACAGCCATGCTTCAATATGGAATGTTGGACGAAGGACTTGCGATGATAAGGGCCATTTCAGAGAGATATGATGGCAGACTGCGTGCTGAAGGTGAGGTGCACATGGCCAATAGTTCAACGGTTAATGGAACAGGAAGTCCATTTGGCGAAGATGAATGTGGCAAATTTTACGTAAGGCCTTTAAGTAGCTGGTCGGCATTGCTGGCATTGCAGGGGTTTATATATAATGGTCCCGAACAAACTATTGGCTTCAATCCGGTGTGGAAGCCCGATAACCACGCATCATTTTTTACTACCTCTGCTGCCTGGGGCTTGTACTCACAAATACAGACTGATGCATCACAGGTTTCTGAAATTGATGTGAAATTCGGAACTGCCCGGATAAAAGAAATTACCCTGGGAGTCCCGGATCAAGCCATAGCAAAAAACATTTCCGTAAAGCTTGGCGATAGAGAACAAAATATTGAATTCAGTGAGCAAGTAGGAAATACCATCACAATACGTCTGGAATCAACATGCGAAATAGATACTGAATCAACCCTGACTGTCTATCTTGCATTTAACAATTAATTTCTGGTGGTTCGGTGTTCATACAGGTGGTCAAGCCGGGTGGTCAGACCGTTGATTGCCTCCATCGCGAAAGAGTTGGTTCTCCCGATGAAAAATCGGGAGAACTTGTCCCGATTTATGCGTTCTGACTCGAGATTATTCTTCTGACTCGAGCTCCTTCTCTGCGCACTTGCACCCCTTAAGCCAACAACAGCTCAACTTGATGTAATGTTTTTTTACGCTCATGCCGATTTCAGCTTGTTTGTTTTGTGTTTGTGTAAATTTATTTTATATTTACGACGTGAAACCAGATGAAAAAGCTTTCCCCCCTTTTTTTGAACCCTAAGTCAGCGGTTTAACAATCCCCTTATTGTTTCAACAAAAAAGCCATAATGACTTCATAGCCATTGGAGTCTTTTTAACCTATCCTGGCCTGAACCAATAACATTTATAAAAAACCTGAAGCCTATGGCCCTATCTGGCCTGAATTATTCAGACTAACAAGCAGCAATCAAAACATCCGGTAATAACATCCAATTATAACATCCGGTAATAACATCCAGTAATATGAACCAAAAAACCAATGCATCATGAAAAAAAAATTAACCAGCTTACCAGTCATTATCATTTTGTTGATCTGCTGTACCTTGTCCTGTGATTTAGAGAACATCAGTCCTGACCCGGATTCTTCATTTGGATATGAATTCATTGCCATGCACTGGGATGAGGATGGAAGCGAGAGACCGCACTTTTCTTTGATGAACATCAGTGATGGCGAGTCCCAATTCACCCATCTGACTGATGTATATCCTCATGCCTCGATGGCATCTCAGTCAAACTTTCACAGCTGGAAAGGGAGCTTCCATCAGGCCAACGGCATCCTTGGTTTTACCCTTCACAGGGACTTATCAGATACTTATACGAACAATTTTGGAGAAGAGGGGCCCATCTGGACTGGCGTATGGATGGATATGCGCGACGGGGAGGTGCATGAACTGCCCAGATTGAATCCTTGCGCGGATTTTGGGTATGATTCAGGATGCAACAGGTATAGCTACACACAGATTGGCTCTGTACGTATAGGCAAAAGTGGCCATGTGTTTTACGTTGCCATGTCAGCTTATCACTCAGCTACCTGGCATGATGAACCGAGATACAGACTGATCAGACTTGACCGGCAATCGGGTGCATATGAGGTGGCGCCCCTGATCTCAAGCTGGACATTAAGCCAGCCGGAAATAAATTCTGACAGGTACGGTTTGGCAAGAATTGATGACAAAATATTCCCATCGGCCTGCGGACGTTATGTGTATGGGCGGACAATAGGCTGGGGCATCAGTGGTGGCTCTCTGATTGCAAGCGGAGGAATCATGTTTCGCTATGACTTCGACAATGAAGAATTTACGCGTGTTGAGGCGGTACCTTATCGCATTGACCTGAATTACATCACTGCAGATGACAGATACATTATATACAGATACGACCGTGACTCTTACAGATACGATACACAAACCGGGCAGGTTGCAAAGATTGACGGTCATCCCGGCACCTGGATGTATCAAGTCAATGTGAACAACTTTGGCGTTATTAATGATCCATTCCCCATGAGGATATTGGGCTACAGAAATGTCGTAGATGATGAAACCACAGACATAAGCATTCCCAGACAAGCAAGGCGACCAATGTTCTCAGCCGATGGGAAAAAGGCTTATTTCCGTTACCACAACTGCGAAATGAATTACTTGCTCAGGGTCAGCAACCTCACTGAAGAGGCCACGGTCGACACGGTCGCCAAATTGCCCCAAAACATTCGTGTGATGACAATTCGGTAATGTTTCCGTAATAAACACAGCAAAAACCGAACTCTGAGAAAATGACTTCAACATGCGGGGTTGTTGAATACGTTCACCGGACATCGGCAATTCAGAGGATCACTATTTTTTTCGGTACAAGCACCTCTTGATAAATTATTCGCAAAAAATAGACTCCGGCAGGCAGTTTATCCAGGTTGATACGCACCTGTTGGCTGCCTTGTCCGGCAGCATATTGGGTGGAAATGACCTGACCTTTCATGTTTATCAGTGTGATGCGAACCGGTTGATTGGCAACGTTTGTGAATTTCACATTCAGATGATCTTTTGCCGGGTTTGGGAATATTGTGAATGCCGGCAGGCATACAGGGTCAGTTCCGGTATCATCAACATGCAAAACAACAGTTATGGTCTTATTGTGGTCTGTGACCTCCAGTTGACCAGAGAAATCCATATGGCTTTCTGCTTTGATCTGAAACGTATAATTACCAGGTGTCAGCCCTTCAAAAACATAATCGCCCGGGTCATTCTGTGTCTTTCCCAATGTTACAATGGCATCGGTAATGCTTGACTGGAATTGGTTTTTAACAATGAAGGTTACTCCTGACTTGTCCACTTTAGTGCGACAAATTTAGAGATTTGATGTATTTCAAAATTCTGTCTGTGTATTTTGCTCTTATCCTTATTTCCTTATTGGTTATCTTATTAAGCATCCGAGCGTCGGTAACCTTTTTGCATTCAGTTAAAAACTTTCTAATTGAATCGCCAGTAGTTAGCTCAATGTGTTTAGACACTGCCAACGCCATAAAACAGATTAAGACATGAAGATTTATGGGGTCTTGCTTAAAGTGAAATATGGGTCTTGTTTGTAAATCGTGCTTCGACACCCTGAAGGCTTGTTCTACTTTGTACAGTTCGTGGTATCGCTCGATGATGGTTTGGTTACTTGCGACATTCTCGCTCAGATTGGTGTAATACCCCTTGATTCCCAGTAGTTTTTTTGACTTTTCAATCAATGCTTGATTCAGCACAGGATGATCTCCAGTGTTTTTGATATACTTTACTCTTTTGCCTTTAGAGGGAGTTTCAACAATGGCTCTGGCCTTCTCAATCTGCTTTTCCATTTCATACTTATCTTTTCGGTAACGAACCAAAGAATAAGCACAAACCAAATACCCATTATCTGTTGTTATCCTGATGCTCTCTCCATCAGTTCTGGTAATACTACGGTTAATCTGTTCAATCAAATCATTGGATAAATTCCCCAGTCTTGCCCCAACAATGTAGTTGATGTTATTTGCCAGCAGTTCCTTTATATTGGTGGTGCTTATCATTGCTGCATCAGCAACCACCGTAAACTCTTTTACAGCATGTTTTTTGATGAATGCGTTCACCACGGGTATTATCGTATGCCCCTCAAATGTATTGCCGGAAAAGATACTGTATGCTATCGGAAAGCCTTCCCTGGAAACCATAAGGGCTACTAAAATCTGTGGCTGCTGCGATTTATTGTCTTTGGAAAAGCCAGGTCTTCGCAGCTCATCCTCCTGAAATGTTTCAAAGTATAGAGTGGTCACATTATTCCGAATTCGGAATAATTTGACTTATTCCAAATTATTTATTATTCTGATTATACTTCTTAACCTCTTGTTTTACAATATAATTGCGAAGAAATTCTCGGAATAATATTTTTCTACTTTCTACCAATAAGGCTTTTCAGCCCTCCCGCTATATTTTTATACTTTTTCTTTTGGTCGTCAATGATATCTTCACGTTTAGCAAGTGCTTGTTCCAATTCTTCTCGACTTATGCCAATATATATTCTTGTAGTTTCAAGGCTTTCATGCCCAAGGTACCGTGATATTTGTGCGATATTTATATCATCCTGAAGCCAATGACTTGCTGCCGTGTGCCTTATTTGGTGACAGTGCATATGAAGAGGAACTTCAGAGCACTTCTTATTAGCCTTCTCGGATATTATATATAGTCTGTCATTTATAGCGTCTTCGGACATCTGCCTGTAAATTCCACCATGACTGGAGTAGAACAGATAACCTTCTGGATTAGGGTCATCACTGAAAAACATTTTCATGTAGAGCCTGATTATCTCAACTGTTTTTTCCGATAATATTAAAGGACGTTTCTTGTCTCCTTTTCCACTAACTATTACATATGGTCTTTCAACATCCAGATACAGGTCTTTTATTTTAATATTCAGTTCTTCGCCTACTCGACATCCGGTATCGTACATTAAGGTGAACATGGCAAAATCGCGTTTTCCGGTACGTGTTGTACAGTCAATAGCGGCAAAGAAGGCTTTCATTGCTTTCTTACCAAGTCCTTCAACTTTCTTGCCGCGACCATGCGATATGTTTCGGATTTCACATGCATCAAGGTAGTTACCGACTAAATTGCGATTTTTTGATTTCAGGTATTTGAGCAAGGATTTGATTATTGCAAGGCGCTGGTCACGTGTCCTCTTTCCGTTATTTCTTTTGCTTGATAACCATGTTAACCAATCCTCGATGATATCACGCTTAAAACATGTTTCATTGAATTCATTAATCCTGATATGCTTTTCCAATTCCAGAAAATCAA
>SKYG01000381.1 GCA_007128045.1 Bacteroidales bacterium
CATCCCACACAGAAAGAATTTACCGGCTTCGTGTTTAAGATACATGCCAACCTCGACCCCAACCACCGAAACCGGATCGCTTTTTGCAGGATCGTTTCAGGGTTGTTTCAGAGAAACGTTTTTTACCACCATACCAGGCTGGATAAAAAGCTTCGTTTTACCAGCCCTACCAGCTTCATGGCAGGCGACAAGAACGTTATTGATGAAGCGTTTCCGGGCGATGTGGTGGGCTTATATGATACCGGAAATTTCAAGATTGGCGACACACTGACTGAGGGAGAACAGCTCTTCTTTCAGGGTATTCCGAGCTTTTCCCCGGAAATATTCAAGGAGCTGGTGAACAGAACACCTATGAAATCCAAACAGCTGGAGAAAGGGATCCGGCAGTTGACAGACGAAGGCGTTGCGCAGTTGTTTGTCAAACAACCCGGAAATATCAAGATCATTGGTACCGTGGGTGAGTTGCAGTTTGAAGTGATTCAATTCAGGCTGTTGCATGAATATGGAGCATCCTGTACCTTCCATCAGCAGAATTACTATAAAGCATGTTGGGTTACTTCGTCCGACAAAAAGGCACTGGATAATTTTTTGACCACCCGAAGCAGGCATATCGCCCACGACAAAGAAGACCGCCCCGTTTACATGGCTGAAAGTGAATGGATGCTGAACATGACCAGGGAAACCTTCCCCGCCATCAGCTTTCACTTTACTTCGGAGTTTTAGCCCAGGATACAGGTAACTGAATCTAAGTCCCTGTTTCTACTCCCTCCTCTGATTCGCGGCCATCACCACACCCGGTGAGGGTTCTTTTCTGGCACCTGATTTCACAAAACCACGCGATGAGCTGTTGATAAACCGGACTATCTGGTCTTTCTCGTTCGATGGTTCAAGATAATGCTCCAGGTATTCCAGTGCCTGGGATGTATTTAATCCCTGTTGAAACAATATTCTGTAAACATCTCTGATGTTGTCGATCTGTTCTTTTGTGAATCCACGACGCTTCAATCCAATAGAGTTGATGCCAACATATGTCGCTGGCACGCCGAACACTTTGGTGTAAGGGGCAACATCCAGCAATACGCCTGTCATTCCAGACACCATGGCATGGGCACCTATCCGGCAAAACTGATGCACAGCACTCATCCCTCCTACCACGACTCAATCTTCAATAGTCACTTCACCTGCAATCTGAACGCTATTTACAATGACGCAATTATTGCCAACCACAGAGTCGTGACCGATATGTGAATACGCCATCAGCAAGTAATGATCGCCTACTTTTGTCACACCGTTCCTGGAAGTACCCCTGTTGATGGTAACATATTCCCTGATGGTGGTATGGTCTCCGATCTCTACAGTAGAATAATCGCCTTTGAACTTCAGATCCTGCGGTATTCCGGCAATTACGGCCCCGGGAAATATCTTACAGTGCTTTCCAATGCGGGCACCGGGAAATATGGTCGCGTTAGAACCTATCCATGTATGATCACCAACGACTACGTCTTTTCCAATTTTGGCAAACGATTCTACTTCAACACCTTTTCCAAGTATTGCATCCGGATGGATATCTGCTAGTTTTGATATACTCATAATTAATAGATCTTTTCAATATTCCAGACAAAGGCTCTGACACCGATCTCTGTATTAATTTCATCCAACTTTTTTATTGCATCCAAAAGCGCATCTACCTTTTCATCTGGAACGACAGTTATAGCAGCTGAATTCATTTCCGGCCAGGTATGTGTACCCTTTCTGGGTTCGCCGGTTTCAGAGCCCCTGCCCTGTACCTCTCGCCACCAGGTATACCCTCTGATCTGAAGGTTATCGAAGACAAACTCCATTTTCTCACTGTTTGCCTGATTAAAAATAATCATTACTGACTTCATAAACTAATGCCTGTATTTATTTATTGTTCATTCAGAAATGTAAATTTCTCCCTAACTATTCGCAGTTTGTCGCGCTCGCCACGGCGGGAAACGATCCCATATACAACAGGTACCAATACCAGTGTAACGAGGGTTGAAAAGGTTAGACCGCCTATCAGGGCGATTCCCATGGGACTCCATATTTCCGACCCTTCTCCCCTGCTTAGTGCCAGGGGAACCATGGCAAGTATGGTGGTCAGGGCAGTCATCAGCACCGGCCTGATCCGCATCTTTCCTGAATATGCCAGTGCATCGTTTAAGGCCATACCCCTGTCTCGCATCAGGTTGATATAATCAATCAGGACTATCCCATTCTTCACCACAATACCAATCAGCAATACTGCCCCCAACCCGGCAATAAGGCTCAGGTTAGTACCTGTCAATAATAGTGCCAGAATAACCCCTGTGAAGGAAAAAGGGATGGAGAACATGATCACGAAAGGCATTACGAGCGACTCAAACTGTGATGCCATCACGAGGAACACCAGGATAATGCTGATCAGCAAAAGCAAACCCAGATCCATAAAAGAATCCATCATTTCCTCGTAATCGCCTCCCACGTGAACCATAATACCCTGGGGTATCTCGGTAGCATCAATGATGGTGTTGATTTCTGCCGCCAGGTCTCCCAGCGCGATGCCGGAAGGTACGGAAGATACCGTTACTACACGTTCACGACGTTTGCGTTCGATATTCGGAGGATTCCAGTATTCCTGAACTTCGCCTAGCTCTCCCAGCTTGATTCGCTGTCCCATGGGGTTTGTTATAGTAATGGCTTCAAGACCGGTGATCGTATTTCTGTAATCTTCCTTGAGCCTGACGACAATGTCATATTCATCGCCGGCTTCTCTTAAAAAGGATGCTGTCATGCCGGCCACCCTGTTTCGTAATGCCGACGCCACCATGGCAGTATTCATGCCACTTTCTGCCATTTTTTTTCTGTCGAGCACAACCTGTAACTCAGGTCTGTCATCTTTTCTGCTGACCTGCACATCTTCCGCACCATTGATGGCAGAAATTTTTGTCCTGAGCTCCTCAGCAAGACTACTTGTTGTATTGAAATCGTAGCCAAAGATCTCCACATCGACGGTACTGCCGGCGGCGGCTCCACCCCCGGTACTTACCGAGAATTCAACAATTTCAGGAAACTGCTCCAGATCTCGTCTGAGGTTGTCTGCCAACTCCCAAACGGAGCGATCGCGGTCAGAAATATCTACCAGCCGCATCATCATGGTGATAATATTAGAGCCAGACTCACCAAACATGGCCATCATGCCACCCTCATCATCTGCACCGGCAGACAGGGCCATGATAAATACTTCCGGATAGCGCTCATTGATGATGTCTTCCAATGACCTCGCAACCTTCATACTTTCCTCAACACGCAAGCCATTGGTAAGTTCGATAGAAACCATCAGCCGGCTTTCATCTGCTTCCGGCATAAACTCCATACTGACAAAACGAAGCAGGAACAATGACCCTACAAATACGACAAGGGCAGCCAGCAACACTTTTTTCTTGTGCTGCAAGGCAATATATATGATGCTTTCATACCTGTTCTCTATCCTTCTTAGGATGGGTTCTACAGTTTTCTCATAGGAGATGCCCGTGGGTATGCGACGTTTGGTCTTTAATCCGAGAAGTTTGGAAGAAAGCATTGGCGTTAAGGAGATCGCAGCCATGGTTGAAGTAACGACCGTTATGGTGACGATCCATCCCAGTTGCTTGAAATATACACCCGTCATACCTCCGACCAGGGTGAGCGGAAAAAATACGGCCACGATAACCAGGGTGGTAATGATCACTGACAACCACACTTCATTGGTGGCATATATGGCAGCTTCCCGCGGACTGGTACCCCTTTCAATATGTCTGGAAATGTTCTCCAACACAACTATGGCGTCGTCGACTACCATCCCCAGAGCGATAGACATAGAGGCCAGAGAGATGATATTCAACGATCCTCCTGAGATAAACAGATAGATAAATGTAACGATCAAAGAAATGGGGATGGTGATCATTACGATAAAAGTAGCGCGCCACTTTCCCAGAAATGTAAGTACAACCAAAACCACAAAAAATAGTGCCCACAACATGGTTTGCGAAAGGTTACTAACCGCATCGTTTATAAACGTGGATGTATCAAGAATCTCATTTACTTTGATATCGGGTGGCAAGTCTTGTGAGAGCTCATTGATGGCCTGACGAACCTCTTTGGCGATCTTCACCGTATTGGCACCGGATTGTTTCATAACGAACAAGCGCACGCCCTGCTGCCCATTAATTCGTTCCTCGCGGGTTCTGTCTTTCAGGGTATCTATAACCACAGCCACGTCGCTGAGCAACACAGCTGCACCCTGAAAACTTCCAACTACCAGGTCATTTAATTCATAACTTTCCCTGAACTCCCCTTCCACCCGGAGCTGGTAGTCCATCATGCCCATCTTTATATTTCCGGAGGGCAGGTTCATGTTCTCGGCCTGTATGGCATTGCCGATTTGTTCAATGGATAAGTTATAAGCATCAAGTTTTACAGGGTCAGCTTCAACATATATTCTCCTTTTGGGAGCACCAATAAGGTTCACTGAGCCAATGCCTTCAATGCGGTTCAGGGGGTTTATGATACGCTCTTCAAGAATTTTTTCCAGTCCCGGATAGCTTTCCTCAGCAGTAATTGCATAAAAAACGATGGGAATCATGCTAAGGTTGAACTTGAATATCGTTGGTCTGTTAGCCCCATCTGGTAATGCATCAAACATCAGGTCGATGGCATCACGAATATCGTTGGATGCTTCATTCAGGTCTGCCCCCCAGTCAAACTCCAGGCTGATCACTGAAAAGTTATCACTTGACACAGAGGTGATCTCTTTCAGGTTATCTACCGTATTGAATGCATCTTCCAGAGGTCTTGTAATATTTGTTTCAATATCGCTGGCATTGGCTCCGGGGTAGGTGGTCATTACAGAGACAAACGGAGGATCCATCTCCGGGAAGAGATCTATGGGAATATATAGAATCGAATATATCCCCATTACGATCAACGCCAGAAAGATCATTACCGTTGTGATAGGTTTATTAACGGCATTTTTATATATACTCATTGAAAAAAAATTTTGAACAGATGAAATTTTCATTACCAACGCTTTGACTCACATAAGCATGATTATATTTCATGGGGTCAAAGGTCGAAGGTCAAAGGAAAAATACAAACTCCTGTTTAACAATATAATACATAATTATAAATATATGCAAAGTAATCTCAGTATTCAATGCAGGATTAATGAATTACCTCAACAGACATGCCATCAAGTAAGCGTGACTGACCCGCGATAATAAGTTTGTCTCCTTCATGAATTTCTGATGATATTAGTTCCACCATATCATCGTACCGGTCGCCCATCTCCACCACCACCCTCCTGGCTACTCCATTTTCTTCGAGAAACACATAGCGTTCATTTGACCCCTGCAATTTCAATACGGCCAGTGAAGGAACGACAAAGGCCTGCACCTGATCCAGCTCAAGGCTTGCCCTGGCAAACATGCCTGGACGAAGTCGTTCTCCGGGATTGGGTATAGAAATCTCAATTTTAAATGTCCTGGTGGCCTGCTCAATAGTAGGATATATCGTATTGATGGTGCCATAGAAGGATTCACCGGGATACATATCGGTAGTGATTGTCACCTCCATGCCCTTTTGAAGGTTGGGGTAAAACCTCTCGGCAACATTGACCATAGCCTTAAGCCTGTTTGTCTGAACGATTGACAATATGGCAGCTTTACCGGCAGGCGTATTCGGTGCTCCGGAGTACATTTCGCCATCCTCAAAATATTTTCCTGATACAGTACCTGAAAAGGGGGCCAATAATCTGGTGTTTTCTTCCAGAAATGCAACATTTGATTTGGCTAACTCGTATTGAGTCTTTATCTGATCATACTGCTGCTGTGAGATGCTTCCCACCTTTCTCAGCGTATCCAAACGTTGATAATCAACTTGCAGGCTTTGCAGTTGTATCCTTGCTTGCGTTAGCTGGGTTTGATCCATTTCCACCAACACTTGCCCTTCCGATACCTTGTTGCCGGCTTCTACCCGAATGCGATTAATTTTCCCGGGAGATGCAGAGGCCAGATAGACCTCTCTAAACGCCTGCAAATGTGCAGTATTGCTAACACTTCTAGCTATTACCGTTGATTCAATGGAATAAATCCGCACAGCTTCCATTCTTTGTGTTTCAGCACCATCACTACTGGAGTCGCCCGTTGAAGAACAACCAGCCAGAAGCAAACCCAGTATAGGGAACCAGATTATCGTTTTTACTATTGCGTTGAATTTCATTGCTTTAAGCATTTTATATATATCTGTTTATTTTTTTCCTTTGACTTTCGACCTTCGACCTTCGACCTTCGACTTTCGACCATCATACGTCTGCGGGGCAAAGATGGTTGTCATGCTTATTACTGTTTCTTATAAGGTGTTAAGTAACTTTTCCATCGCTACGTGGGCCTCCATCAACTGAAGCAATGAAGATACATAGCTATTCTCTGCCTGCAGGTAGTTGTTGTTGGCCGTGATCATATCCAGGCTGGAAACCATTCCCTGAACATATTTGTCGTTAAAACTTTTGTATACCTTACGGGCCACTTCAAGATTGGCCAGTTGACTTTCATACTGATCGATGGCATTATTCAGATTGAACCGGAGCTGCTTTTCCTGTATCGCCAACTGCTGGGCAAGCAGGTCCAGTTGATTCTCTGCAACTTCCATGTTTATCCTGGCTTTATTCACTCTGGCTTGCCTGACGCCACTGGAAAATATAGGAATATTGACATTTAAGCCAATCACATGTTTTGGAGTAATGTCAAACTCCGGCTTAAGCAACTTCTCCGTGTAATTGTAGAAGCCTGAAATGGTTGGCAGGTACGCTGCCCTCTCCAGTTTTAGTTGTTTTTCAGCAAGTCCTGATTGCAAGGCCACCATCCTGAAATCAAGGTTTTCCTGCAGACTGAATGGATGAATCAAACTGCTCCTGAAATCTGATCCTCCTACCAGGCTTTCTAGGTTATCTGTCAGTACAATATCCTGACTGGCAGGCATACCCATCTGCAGGCGAAGCATATTTAAGGAGAGCTCTACTTGCCGTTCGGATGCCCTCACGGCATCGGCAAGCATATTTGACTGCACCAACAGTTGATCATATTCGACTTCTTCGGCAACACCCACATCTACAAGGGCCTTTGACTTTCCCAATAAATCCTGCATGTTGCTATAATTTGACTGGATGATGTCTTTTGATGCCATTGAGATAAGCGATAAATAATAGGCCTGTGATACCTGTGCCTTAATATCCAGCTCTGACTTCTCCAAGCTGGTCTCTGAGACCTCACGGAACAACCTGGCCGTTTGAATACCTACGATATAACTACCACTGAATAATAGCTGTCCGACTGAAACACCCAGGTTGCTTGTTGGGTTGAATTCGATCTCAAATCCTGGCATGGCACCCAGGGTAGCCGTTGACCCAAAGAAGTTTGAATAATCGACAGCAGCATTAAGCTGGGGCAAACCCTGAGCAATGGTTTCCCTTAGTCCGGCATTGGCCTCATCAACAGCCAGCCCGGCATTTGCAAGTACCTTATTGTGTTCCAGCGCGTAGGCCCGGGCGTCTTCAAGGCTCAGATACATAACATCCTGGGCAAAGACATTAGACAATGTGGTGATTAAGATACCAAGCGCAAACAATAATTTTAGTGAGGATTTCATGTGTTTATCATTTAGTCAAAAGTCGAAGGTCGAAGGTCGAAAGTCGGAAGGTCAAAATCTCTAAATGTCCAGGAGGCACCCAGCAACCTAATGTCTTTTTTAATATCTTTCATAAAACTATAAAGACCAAAATATTTTTCTGATACTATCAAATACTTTGCCAAAGTACAATTTACCAAAAGGAAAGACTACGAATCTTCCAATAAATTATCGATCAGCTCAAGGCCTTTTTTCGTGGCAATCCCTCTGAAGAAATTAATTATAACGTTCTCAAATATAACGCTCTGAGAGAATTTATCATGAGGAAAGATAGTTTTATCAGGCATCATCCGTAGTTGTTCCATCAACAAGATGGTCACTATTTCCAGGTCAATTTCTTTTCTGAACACCCCCTGATTAATCCCCTTTCTCAAGATGGTCAGCGTTTGCGTCCGTTGCTTTTCTGCACTTATCTTATAGACCTCTTTCCAAACCCTGATATGGTATCTTCTCAGGTCATCAAAAAAGAGGGGGTTGATCTGGTTAATGGCTTTAATGCCCAGTTTCATCAGACCAAAAACCAACTGAATGATATTCTCTGATTGCTGAACCACTGCTTCATGCTCTTTTGTATATTCTATATCCATAGCAATCATACAGTTACGCAACAAATCGTCTTTGTCTTTAAAGTTCTCGTAGATGGTTCTTTTTGACACACCAGCTTCCCGGGATATATCATCCATGGTAATTGCCCTGATCCCTGATCGAAGAAACAAGGCTATGGCCTTTTCAATGATTTTTTCTTTAACCGTCATGATGAATGTTTATTTTTTTGCAAATATAAGTGAAAACTTTTAAAACTTATATGGTTTTCTGCATTTAACCATTGCATTGATTTTGTTCGATCCCGGACATACAGTGTATGAAATCGGACATCATTAATTCTGCAAAGAATGCCACAATGGGTTTAGTCTTAACCTGAGAAAAGATTAATCGGAGGTTGTTCTTGACAAGGCCTCAGCATACATAACCAAAGGATACATTTCTTCTTCATACCATAGAGAAGCAAAATAAAGTCCGATCGGAGCAGCCTTATAGGGATAGTTTTGTTGTTCCAGCCAATCAAGTCCATTTTGACAATTTAATCTGGCACTTGTGTTATTTGACAGTGCAGATACTGCCAAAGCCGTTTCTTCGATACTACCAATTATGGCCGTATCGCCCCCCCAGCTTCCATCATTGTTTTGCGCGCCGATAAGAAAACCTTGCGCTTTTTGAATACAGCCATGCATGCTGTTCCTGATATCATCGGACAACCAACATAATTTTATTGAATCAATTAAATATGTAGCCACCCTGGCTGTCCCATATACTGGATTCTGTTGACTTGGGTGATGTTGATTTCCGAACCAAAGTGGATTCCATGACCCATTAATGCGTTGCTGACGCATCAAATACCGGATTGCCTTACCAATAGCGCGCTTATAATCTGACCTTCTCAAAGGCGATATTCTTTTACCAAGGCATTCAAGACATGACGAAAGGGCAAGAATAGTATGTCCGGTCAGATCAGCACAGCTTTGGTCAAAAGGCAACTTTCCCCACCCTTTAGAAAATGTAGGAAAACCTCCATCCCGGTTTTGTAACTTTA
>SKYG01000127.1 GCA_007128045.1 Bacteroidales bacterium
ATCAGCGCGTCGGTTATGATCACCAGCATGATAGCCAGGTAAAACATGTTGATCCTCATAAAGGCACTGTGTGGGTTTTGTGGTATCTCTGCTTTTAGCCATGACCGGAAAGAACCCACTATGATCAGTGTAAGAACCAATATGAGTATGTGAGCAATGCTTGTCATCAGTACACCAGCAATGACCAGGAGTAAGGCTGCCATAGCTGTAACTGCAACCCATACCAGGGTGAGTCTTTGTATCTGTGGGGTCGAGAACAGTTGAAGAAGCGTAGGAATCCCTGCTGCTGCATAATCTTTGTCGTATTTAAGCAATATCAGCCAGAAATGAGGTATTTGTCCGACGAAGAAAAAAAATCCTACAAAAAGGATGTGCGGATGAAAGATATGGCCTCCGGCGGCGACCCATCCAATCAGGGGTGGCAATGCGCCTACCATGGCTCCCGGGATAACCGCGAAGGCGGTTACTCTTTTCAATGGTGTATAAATCAGGTTGTAACAGATCAGTGTTATGAGGCTAAGCGAAGCGGGCAGACTATTACCTGGGAGATGCAGCAGGATGGCAAGCCCCAACAGGCCTGTGATCGATGCGATGATAAGAGACTGTGAAGAGGAGAGTCTGCCTGATGGGATGGGTCGTTTGCGTGTACGCTCCATCAGCTTGTCGATGCCGGCATCCTGAACATGGTTTATGGCAGATGAGGCGAACGACATCAGGAACACACCTGCAACGGTTTGTGTCCAGCCGGGTGTGAACGAGCCCTGATATAAGATATAGCCTGTAAGGGTTGATAAGGAAACAGGAATCGTGATTTGCGGCTTGCCAAGTTCAATGCATGCTGCAACCGATTTTGTGAAATGCTTGAAAGATAATTGGTTTACACCGGTTTTATTCATTCAACGACTTCAAAAACTCTACAATCAGGTCTATTTCGCGTTCTGATATTTCTCCTTCGTATGAAAACATCTGGCCGGCGCGGAAACCCTGGGTGATGTCATAGTCAGGATCGTAAATGGAACGCTTCACATATTCGGCATCGTATACGATCTGACGTTCCTGCCCTTCGGTGGTTACCGTGATGGTTTCTCCGAATTTCCCCTTGAAGCTTGGGCCTATTACAATCGTGCCATCGTATGAATGACAAGCGATACAGCCTTTGCTTTCTACGATTTGCCTGCCCATTAGTACCAGGTTAGCGCCTTCCGGCACTTCAACATCCAGGGCTGTGGTGTCTGCATACCATGCCCAGAACTCATCGGGCTCCATCACCACCACTTCGCTATACATATACGAATGCTGTAAACCACAGTATTCGGTGCAGAACAACGAATAGGTGCCGGTCTTGGTGGCTTCGAACCACATCTTGTTATCCGGCAGTCCCGGCACCATGTCTTCTTTAACCCTGAATGCCGGAATATACAGTGAGTGAAGCACATCCACTGCATTGAGGTGAAGGATGATGGCCGTGTCTTTTGGTACATACAGCTTATCGGTGATGCGGCCATTGTCGTAGCGAAAGGAAAAGTTCCACATCCTGGCGTTGGCCGTGATCTCGACACCCTGGTCGGGTGGCCGTTTCATGGGAATCCATCCCACGTAACCGTAATAAAACATTCCCATAACAAGTATGAGTGGAATAATCGTCCATATCACCTCAAGGGTGTTGTTCCCTTCGATCTGGGTGGCCTTGGGATGCTTCTTTTTGTTGTAGCGATAGAGGAACAGGATGATGACAGCTGTTATGCCGATCAAAAAGAAGAATGAAATGCCTAGTATAAATACAAAGGCATTGTCGACACCTTCCACGAATGTTGAAGCTCCAGAGTACATAGCTGAATATTTATCTGTATGAATAATCAAAGAATGTTACGAAAAGCACCAGTAAAAAGAGGATGACAACGCCTGCCACCAGCATGGGAAGCAGCCTTTTTTCATATTTCAGGTGCATATACCAGGCCAGTACGATGGTGGCTTTAATGCCGGCAACAAGCATGGCAATCAATGTGTTAAGTGCTCCAAATTCCAGACGTGTAACAGCAACCGTGATACCGGTTAGTATAAGCAAGACAAAGAGTACAATAACTTGTGTCTTATACGGTACAATATGTGTTTTTTCTTCACTCATGGGATCATTATGTTTTTAATGGATCAAATAGAAGAGGGGAAACAAAAATATCCAGATAAGGTCTACCAGGTGCCAGTATAAGCCAGTATTTTCCAACCATACATGATCGGTCTGGTGTATCTTGTCTTTTTTTACCTGCAATGCCACGTAGATAAACAGGCCGATGCCTATGATTATGTGCAGGGCATGTACCCCGGTCATAAAAAAGTACAGACCGAAGAACAATATGGTGCCGTACCCCAGTTCATGCAATTCAGGAGAGCCCGGATAAAATCCGTACTCAAACTTGGCACCCCATTCAAAGTATTTGTTTACGAGGAATATAACGGCGATGAGTATGGTGATGCCCAACAGTTGAAGGCATAACTTTTTATTTCCTTTCTGTATGGCAGTGATCGACATGGCTGCGGTCATACTGCTAATAAGAAGTATAACCGTATTGATGGTTCCAAGGGTAACATCCAGCTCTTCACCGGCGATTCTGAAAGCCTCCGGGTGCATAGACCGGTAAACAGCATAAACGACAAACAACATGCCGAATAGCAGCAGCTCAGTGAAAATAAACAACCACATGCCCAGTTTTGCGCCTTGATCATCTCTGTGCTCTATCATTTCTTTGTTGTTGATTTGTTGATTTGTTGATTTGTTGATGTGTTAATTTGTTGATCTGTTGATTTGTCTTAACTCCTCAACTTCTCAACTCCTCAACTCCTCAACTCCTCTAATTGTAATCGTATGGTTTTCCTGTAATCGTGGGTATTTCTTCGAAGTTCTCGAGGGTAGGGGGGGTGTCGACCTGCCATTCGAGGGTGGTTCCTCCCCACGGGTTTTTCTCTGATATCTTTGTGCCATGGCGTGCGGAACGTACCAGGTTGATGAAGATAATCATCAATCCTGCGATCAATACGATAGCTCCCAATGAGGAGAAGATGTTGCCGCCATGGAATTCAGGAAGGTAGTCGTAATACCTGCGTGGCATGCCCATGATGCCGAGGTAAAACATCGGCAGGTACAGTGCCAGAAAGCCGATAAAGAATATTCCCCAGCCCAGGTTGGCCCAGTTTGCATCGTACATCCGTCCGAACATCTTTGGGAACCAGTAGTGTACAGCTCCCATGAAGGCGAATCCTGTACCTCCGAACACGATAAAGTGGAAGTGTGCCACCACAAAATGGGTGTCGTGAAGGTGTACGTTGGTGGCCAGCGATCCCAGCACGAGGCCGGTAAGACCCCCTATCATAAACACAAAGAGGAACGAAACAGCCCAGTAAAATGGGGTTTGCAAATCGAGTGATCCTTTGTGCATGGTACTGACCCAGTTGAAAACTTTTATGGCGGAGGGTATGGCCACCAGGAACGTGAGAAAGGAGAACGCGAACAAGGCCCTGCCACTCATTCCTGATGTGAACATGTGATGCCCCCAAACGAAATATCCTACAAAAGCGATAGCCATTGTGGAGAGCACGATGGCTTTATAGCCGAAGATGGTTTTTTTTGAGAATACCGGGATGATCTCGCTGATGACACCCATGGCTGGTAGTATCATGATGTATACTGCCGGGTGGGAATAGATCCAGAACAGGTGTTGGTAGAGGATGGGGTCGCCACCAAGCGCGGGGTCGAAAAAGCCGATGCCCAGGGTACGTTCGGCAATGATAAGCAACAAGGTGATGCCGATCACAGGGGTGGCCAGTATTTGTATCCAGGCAGTGCCGTATAGCGTCCAGGGGAAGAGGGGCATTTTGAACCAGGTCATCCCAGGTGCGCGCATTCGATGAATGGTAACCACGAAGTTGATGCCTGTAAGGATGGAGGAGAACCCCATGACGAAGGCGCCGAACACGGCTGGAAGAACGTTGGTGGCTGTTTGAAAGCTATAAGGGGCGTAGAAGGTCCAGCCGGTATCCGGAGGGCCATCACCCATAAACTGTGATGTTAGCACGATAAGGATGCCTACGGCATACAACCACCACGACAGCAAGTTGATACGCGGAAATGCCACATCTTTGGCGCCGATCATGATTGGTAGGAAGAAGTTGCCAAACACCGCGGGCAATCCCGGTACCACGATGATGAATATCATGATGATGCCATGTAAGGTAAACAGGCTGTTATAGGTTTGCGGCCCCATGATGGTATATCCGGGAGCGATCAGCTGTATCTTCATCAGCAAGCCCAGGATGGCACCTACAGAAAAGAATGCCAGCATGGTATATAGGTATAGCAAGCCGACTCGCTTGTGGTCGGTAGAGAATATCCACCCAAGGATCCCCTTGTATTCTCCTTTATAGTCGAGATAGCTGATGGGTTTTGTTGGTGATTCCATTGACATGGTATTTAATTTGAATCGTATATGACTGATAAATATTATGATGTGACTTGTTTTCGGGGCTTCAGCAGTACCAGGATCAGAAAGATAACCAATGCAAAGAATAAAATGAGTGTGCCGGCAATCTTTGTAACATTCAGCACATATTGTTGTCCTGCGGGGTCAAATGAATAGCAAAATGCCAGCACCCTGCTAAATGATGGTCCCGACTTGCCTTGTGCCGTTTCAACAACAGACATTTTTAGGTCTATGGTCAGAAAATAGGTGCCATGAAGGTAGCGGGTGATCTTGCCATCATCTGCAATAAAAATCATGGCGGCAGTATGCAGGTAGTCAAAGCCGGTGCGCTTGTATTTGAATCCGACTGCTTCGGTAAGCTTGCTGATGTTGGCACTGTCGGCTACGAAAAACTGCCAGCCATTGGGGTCAAAGTCTTTTTTTATCAGGTGGTGGTAGTTGTTTCTGTTGGTTCTGGCCAGCTCGGGACCTTCTCGTGGGTCGAAGCTTACAGTGATCACCTGAAAGTCTTTCCCCAGGATCAGGTCAGACCGTGAAATCACATCGGAAATTCCTTCTGTAAATGGGCTGCATATACCCGGGCAGCGGTAATAAACCAGGGCAAGTACTGTGGGCTTGTCGAGCAGCGAGTAAAACTCTACCGGATTGCCATCCACATCGATGATGACCACGTCTTCCGGAATATATTCATCCAGGCGTTCAACGATACCTATCTCAGGTTCTCCCAGTTCGTATGTCCTGGGAACGCCTCTCTGGGCCTGCACAAGTGCCGGTGTCAGAACGATTGTCAGATATGTTAGTGATAATAGTATGTTTTTCATGTGTTTAAAATTAGGTCAAAGGTCAAAGGTCAAAGGTCAACTCAACAACTCAACAACTCAACAATATTCTACAAATGATGATGTACAGAGTCTTCGAGTTGCGGATGATTTTGCGGTACCATATTCATCTTGCTTAGGGCAAAGAGTGTGATCAGCATAAACATGCCTGCATATCCCAGCCACATTCCCACTTCAATAAATCCGAACTGAAGTACTCCGTAGCTTCCTGGCATAATCTGCACAAGCAGGCTGATCCATAATCCAACGATCAGCAATGAGCTGATGCCAATAAGCACAGGCTTTTTCTTGCCAATATCATCTGCCATCATCACGACAAAAGGTATGGCAAAGTTCATAAACAATTCTGCATAAAACAAGTATTTCCATTCACCTAAGAATCTTGGTTGGTAATAAACCGTCAGCTCCGGTATATTTGCATACCACAGGATCAGAAACTGCATGAACCAGAGGTATCCAAAAACGATGCTAAACCGGAACAGATACCTGGCCAAATCGTGTCTGTGTGCTTCATTGAGCTGCGGAAAGTAGCCTTTTGATTTCAGAAAAAACAAAAGCAGGATGATGGTTGCTACTGCGTAATACACGCTGGTTACCATGGCCCGGAATCCAAAAAGGGTGCTATACCAGTGTGCGTCTATGGTCATGATCCAGTCGATAGCTGCCATGGAGAAAAACAATACAGCAATGAAGATAAATACTTTCGATACGAAGCTGCTTCTTTGGTAGAAGGCGATATTTGCTTCCAGGTCTTCTTTGATGGCCAGGCTTCTGAGCATCAAAAACGGAATGATCCAGAGTGCAAAATAGATCACCATCCGAATCATAAAAAAGGGAGTATTCAGAAAAGGTGCTTTATGGGCGATCAGTTTGTCTGTTTCTGTGATGCCTGGTTGGGCCCACTCATAGATATCCTGCAGGCCGAAGTAGATGACAAGCATCAATATGGCTGCAATAGGGATGAAGGAGCCCAATGCCAGTGGGATTCGCTGAAACATAGCAGACCAGGATGAGCCCGTGATGTATTGCAGTGAATAGAACATCATGGCGCCCATGCTAATGGTCAGAAAGTACACGTTGTTAAGCAATATGTTGGGCCAGGTTCGTGCCGGGTCTGTTACAAAGCCGGTGATTACGGCGACAATCCCTATGATGATGAGTAATGTCAGTACCAGACCAGTTGTCTTTGACAGTGTATAGCTTGTGTTCATGTGTTTTTTATTTTTGTTCCTTCGACTTTCGACCTTCGGCTTTTGACCTTCAGCAGGTTGGGCAATTATTATGCGCCTGTATGTAAAAGAATGTTGTCATGCTGATTTCATCCTGTATGCTTGTTACTTTTCCTGGATCATGTTCTCAATAAAAGCGATGATCTTCCAGCGATCGTCGGGTCTGATCAGTGACCCATGTGCGCCCATGACCCCCCAGCCGGTGGTAATCACGTGGTAGACCTCTCCTGGTTTATAGTTCATAGCTTCAGGAGATATCAGTGATGTTGGAGGTATGATGTATTTGCCACTTGTATGCAGGTTGCCCAGTCCGTCGCCTTTGATGCCATGGCAATTGGCGCAAAATACCCTGTACAGCTCTTGACCTTCGGCAAGCAGATCACTGTTAATATTCAGGGGGTTGTCGAGGTGCATGGCTGCCTGCTCGCGGCCTTCAAAGCCTGCTTCGTAAGGATAGGGAACCATATCTCTGGGAATGGTACCGGCCACCGGTTTACGCATGGTATTGCCATCATCCATGGCGGGATTGTCGGAATAGGTCTTGTAAGCAGGGCTATGCGCCATATCTGGAAAATATTCATACCCTTTGTCCATGCGGGTGCGGTCGCAGGATGAGAACAGGAGGGCGACAAGCGCGATGGCTGGCAGAACTTGTGCAAAAACAAGACTGAAGACCGGAGGTCTGCCTCTCCTGTTGCCTTGGTGCAGAAAGAAACCTGTATGTCGCACAAGAATGCTTTGCTTTGATGGATGCTTCATGGTTGTTATAAGATTATTCGTCATTATCTTTTTCAATGATCTCGTTGGCTCCCGATTCTTTAAGCCACCCCTTAATTTCTTCCGGATTGAAGTTTTGATCCAGCACCAGAAAAAAACGGTCGTCGGCAGCCCTGGGGTCAATAAGTTCAGGATTTTTGCCCGGGTACATCTGCTCCCTTCCAAGAAATGCAAATGTGGATACACCGCCTGTTACCAGGATACAGACCAAAAACAGGATCACCACCATCGGCGGGAAGCTGAATACAGGCTTTCCTCCGTATTGGAGGGGGTAGTCTATTACAGATACATAATATATGAATGCGAAGGTAGCCAGGATGGTAAACAATCCGGTTAGCACGGAGACATAAGGTAGCCGTGATTCCCTGGTAAATTCTTTCAAGAGGTCGTGATCGGCACAAGGGCCGTAAATATCTTTGATGTTCACGCCATTTGATTTCAGTGTTCTGAGCGTTTTCAGAAGTATTGATTCATCCTCGAATACTCCTATGATGGTTTTAGTACTCATGGTTGTCTTCTTTTGCGTTTTTTTGAGACTGACGTGCGATTGGCTTGACTTCGTTTACTGCAATGATCGGAATGTACCTGATAAACATCAGCATGCCACAGGTGAACAGCCCGAAGGTGCCAGCATAGATTCCAATATCAACCAGGGTGGGCTGGTAACTTACCCAGCTTGAAGGCAAGAAGTCTTCGGCCAGAGAAGATATCATGATGATGTAGCGTTCGAACCACATGCCGATGTTGATTACAATGGATATCAGGAACATGATAACCAGGTTTCTTCTGGCTTTTTTGAACCAGAACAGTTGAGGAACGATGGCATTCGCCACCACCATGGTCCAGAAGGCAACGGAGAAGGTGCCTGTTGCCCTGGCATTAAAGAAGGTATAGATTTCATAGTCAACCCCGGAGTACCACGCGATAAACATTTCAGTGGCATAGGCCAGTCCGATGATCAGCGAACCGTATTTGATTACATGTGCAATGTTATCGAGGTGCTTTTCAGTGACATAGTCGAACAGATTAAATGCCTTTCTCAAGAGTATCATGATGGTTAGTACCATGGCGAAGCCCGAAAAAATGGCTCCGACAAAGAAGTAGGGCGGTAGTATGGTTGCGTGCCAACCGGGTATCACAGATACTGAAAAGTCGAGTGCCACAATGGTGTGTACCGAAATTACCAGGGGTGCCGCCAGACCACCGAGTAGCCGCATCAGCGTTTCATAGCGGTTATAGGAGTACAAGGATCCGTTCCATCCCAGGCTAAACATCCCATAAATAAATTTCCCTACTTTATTCTTGGTGCGCTGTGCGATGGTGGCCAGGTCGGGCACCATGCCCAGGTACCACAACATAATGGAAGTGATCAGGTAGGTGGTGATGGCTAAAACATCCCAGAACAGGGGAGAGTTGAAGTTGAGCCAAAGCAAGCGTGTGTTGGGATACGGCAGGATGAAAAAGGCCAGCCAGGGCCTGCCCATATGAATGAGGGGGAAAAGCCCGGCACACATTACGGCAAATACCGTCATGGCTTCAGCCGATCTGTTGATAGACCCTGCCCACTTTTGCCTGAATACCAGAAAGAAGATGGTAAAAGCAGTTCCTGCATGTCCGATGCCGATCCACCATACGAAATTTACGATGTCCCATCCCCAGGCTACGCTGTTGTTTAAGCCCCAGGTTCCCAGGCCTTTGCTAAGTGACATATAAAAAGCCCAACCCCCTATAGCAAGTAATATGGTGCCTATGGTCATGCCAGCAAACCACCATAATGGTGTCTTCCCTTCTACATTGGCCAGCAACTCATTGGAAATCTGACCGTAACTTTTGTTTCCCCGTACCAGAGGGACCCTGATGTTAGTACTAAATGTCTGTGACGTTTCCATATTATTCTGATATCAGTCTGCAATCTTTTTACCTGGGTGAGATGTGTTTTCTTGTTCAAATCCGGGCAACCACAAGGGCTGACCCCACAAACAAACCATAAAC
>SKYG01000129.1 GCA_007128045.1 Bacteroidales bacterium
GCATCGACTGAAAATAGCTGCCTGCAAAGAAAACCAGGTCCAGCTTAATTATGTCCTCATTGCCCCCATCAAGAAGGTATGCTTTCAACCCATTGTCAAGCACCACCTCTCCGGGCTTGATATAAGGTATGTGGGTGTCTATTCTGGTATTGGGCGCTTTGGTACGGTCCATGGTTAGATGCCAATATTGGATAAATGATCATTTGGTTCAACGGCCAGATAATGCATTACAGATGCCCTGTCTTTACTGAACAATTTTAATGCCATATGTTTCAGGTCGGATGCAGACTGTCTTGAATAATTTTCAATCTGTACATTTAACAGGTCGGCACTTCCCAATAGTTCATAATAAGCGAGGTTCATCGCCCTGGCCATCAGGTTGCTTTCAGAAAAAGTGTGGGATGCCTCCATTTTGTTTTTCACCTTTTGCAGTTCGAGGTCCGGCACTTCTGTGTATCTCAGATCGTCGAGCTCTGCCCATAAAGCCTGCTCCGCCTCTTCCACCGTAACACCGGGATGCGGTTTCCCGGTAACGATAAACAATCCGGTATCCAGACTACCACTCAGATAGGCGTTCACCTCGCTAAACAGTTTTTTGCCTTTTACGAGTCTTTCCTTCAGGCGCGATGAATCGCCATTCGCCAGTATATCGCTCAGCAGATCCGTGGCAAAGAAATCATCTGATGCCCTGGTACATGTATGGAAAGTAATAAATACCTGGCTTGCGGGCACATCCCTTTTTGCCACGAGACGTCTTTGCATCGTCTGAGCCGGCTCTTCCGGGAGAGAGCGCGTAATGGCACTGCCCGGAGGGATACTGCCAAACCACTTCTCAGCAAGAAGAAAGATATCTTCCGGTTCGACAGGACCTGCTACGGAAAGTATCGCATTATCCGGCCTGTAATGCCTGAAAAAGAAAGCCTTTACCTCGTCAAGTGTTGTATTGTTAACATGGTCGATATGCTTGCCAATGGTAGACCACTGGTAGGGATGTACTTTATAGGCCAGAGTCCTCAACAGCATCATGGTATCACCATAGGGCTGGTTCAGGTATGATTGCCGGTATTCTTCTGTGACGACATTTTTTTGGATCCTGAGTTTCTCATCAGAGAAAGCGAGTCCCAGCATCCTGTCTGACTCAAGCCAGAAGGCCGTTTCCAGGTTTACCGCTGGCAGGGTGCAATGATAAGAGGTCATGTCATTGGTGGTGAAGGCATTGCTTTCTCCACCTGCAAGCTCCAACGGGGTGTCAAAAGCAGGGATATTAACCGAGCCCTCAAACATCAGGTGTTCAAAAAGATGCGCCAGGCCAGTCCTTTCAGGAGCCTCATCACGTGCACCAACATCATATAACAGGTTAAAAACCGCCATGGGGGTACTTGTATCTTTGTGTACAATTACCCGTAACCCATTGTCAAGTATGTATTTTTTGAATTCAACCATCCTGTTTATCCATTGAAGGGTACAACAATATACAAAATATTCCCTAACGCCACAAAAAGACATCTTCGCGTGAAACAGGTCTTCGATGATCCAGCCACTGAAAGCTTCTTAACAGCTTATCATCCTCAGGCATGTCGTCAGGCGGGAAAAGCTGGGCTTCCGGACGGGATAAGAAACGTATTCCCGATACTTTCCGGTCTTCAATAAATATGATAATGTCTGCGGCTAAGGCTTTGTTAATCCCAACGGTAGAGCCATCCTCTTCCCTGATGTAGTAGATTGTTTCTCCATTACCATCCACATCAATACGATACAATTCATTTTCAGAAAAATAGCCTATCATATCCCTTCCTTTTACCTGGTTAAACCCAAGCTCTTCCTCTTCGGATATAATAAAAGCGGCATCGAACAGATGCACTGAATGTATCTCCTCCTCTCCTGTTTTCACCTCGATTCGTTGAGCCGTTAACTGATGCACATCCGACCAAAGCACAGGATTGTGGTACATATATATGGTAGAGTCTGAGAAACTATATACCAATGAGTCAGAAAGACCCTGAATGTCATTTCTGAAGAACTTCGCCTTATAATAAGCAAATACCCACCTGTGGTCATTTTCCTGATCGACAAGCGATTTGAGTGTGTCGGCGTGTAAAAAAAGTGAATCCGTCTCGGAAGCCAGAATCAACAAAGCCTCCTTTGTTACGATCGACAAACCTTTTTCTTCAAAATGTTCTGCAAAATGCCCGGTGATAATCGTGTTTTGCACGCTGTCGCGCATGACGATATTATTGTCGGCCCTGCCGTACCCCAGGTTGCGGTCGTAAAACAAGGTATCGCCGGTAAGCGATTGCTCATTGTTGGTAAAAAACGCATCTCTGCTAAAGCGGGCAATGTCGTTTCTGGTGTCGTACCATCCATTTCTGCAAAAGATGGTATTCTCTTCGCTTTCAATGGTGGTGGGTCCGAAAAAATAGGCAATCTCCGTAAGGGTATTGTATTTCAGGGTATCGGAATACATGATATATTCAGGGTTGGTCAGCACAACATCGTGTCTGAAGAAGGCTTCCTTCGGCTCCGCATAGTAATACCCCTCACGGCTTACCAACACATTATCAATATCTTCTAATTGGCCGCCTGTAACATATCTGGCAACATCTGTATTTAAGTCGTAAAACAGCTGATTGGTAGTTAGTGTCATCTGGGGGTCGACCATCCTTACATTGCCGGTTAGCTCTGCCAGGCGGCTGTTGCCATTATAATACAACCTGTCACTGTAAATACTCACCGTATCACTTACCTGGATGAATACATTGCTAAAGGCTCTCAGACTATTGGTTTCAGAATACAGGTAGGCACTATCACAAAACATATTGGTTTCTTCATGCCGGAATTGCACATTGTCTATCAGACGTCGCACGTCATCGCCCAATGCCCGGTCAAACTGCATGCGGTCAGCACTGATCAGGTCTATCTTTGTTGGTCTCTGCGCAACCACAATGGAACTGACAAGGCACCATAGAAGTGATGCCATTAAGAAACGTATTGTAGAATACCGGTGTCGACGTTGTAACAGCCTCATCAGGTCATTTAGTATCAGATCATCGTTGTTACCAACAAAACTCAAAAATGACTGAAATGTTTTAGTAATGAATACTTTTTAGAGGCAATCTGTTAGCTTTTGTAATGTTTCATGCCAAAGTAGTTATCTATCTCCTTCTTCATAACCGGTGTGAGCAACAAGATAGCGATAAGATTTGGGATGGTCATAAAGGTGATGACCATATCCACAAAGCTCCATACAAGATCTATTCCCCATACAGCCCCGAAGAAGACAAACAGGCCGTACACATAATAGTATGGCTTGATGGCTTTGTCGCCAAACAGATATTGTGCTGCCCTGGTGCCGTAATAAGACCAGGAGATGATGGTAGAAAATGCAAAGAGCAGCAAGCCCATGGCAATAATATGTGGTGCCAGATACCCCAGGTTGATTCCCGACAAGCCTGTTTCAAATGCCAGGACAGTCATGGATACTCCCTGAGCATCAGCCTGCCAGGCGCCTGTCATAATGATGGTGATGGCCGTTAGAGTGCATATAAACAGGGTGTCGATAAAAGGTTCGAGGCTGGCTACCAGTCCCTCACGCATCGGGTAAGGGGTTTTGGCGGCAGCATGGGCCATGGCAGCAGACCCCTGTCCTGCCTCATTGGAAAACAAACCACGCCGTACACCCATGGTTAGGGTCATGATAAAGGTTGACCCCACAAAGCCACCCGTAGCCGACCGGAAGTCAAAAGCATCGGCGAAGATCATCTTAAAGGCGGGAATAAGATTCTCGATATTTACCAGGATCACCAATACGGTTGCTGCAAAATAAATGACCGCCATAAATGGCACCAGCCTGGAGGTGACTTCTGCAATACGCCTCAGGCCACCCACCACAATGAGCAGCACCAGTGAGGTAATTACCAGTCCACTGATCCAGTTTGGAATGCTGTAACTGCTGTTCAGGATGTCTGTCATGGAGTTGCTCTGTGCCATGTTGCCCGTACCCATAGAGCAAAGCACGGCCGCGCCGGCAAAAATAATCGCGAGGGTTTTGGCATGCTTGCCAAGCTTGTCTTTGAGGCCGTATTCCATATAATACATGGGACCGCCGGACACCGTGCCGTCGGCATTGAATTTCCTGTACTTCAAACCCAAGGTGCATTCCACCATCTTGAGCATCATGCCAAAGAAGCCGGTAACCCACATCCAGAAGATGGCTCCCGGACCACCCCAATAGATAGCCAGGGCCACACCAACAATATTACCCGTTCCTACAGTAGCCGACAAGGCCGTTGTCAATGCCTTGAAGTGGTTCACATCGCCCGAATCATCCTTTTTTGAGTACTTGCCAGATAATATGGCAAAAGAATGCCAAAACATCCTGACATGCAAAAATCGAAACTTAAAGGCAAAGTAGATGCCCGTAGGCACCAACAAAATCAAAATCAGATAACCACCAACATAATTGTTGTACCAGGAAATTACGGTGTGTAGGCCTTCGAGAAAATTTGTCATAGGATGAAGGGTTATATCAACCCGATGCTATGCATAAACACGATGGCTATAGCAACGGGAGCGATGAATCTGAGAACGAATCTAAACAATCTGTATATTTTTAGTTTTAGCAGGCCGCCGTTGGATAGCTCGTCTTTCACGTCCGAATCCTTGAGGTACCATCCCACGAAAAGAACGATAAACAGCCCGCCGAGGGGCAACAAGATGTTCGAGGCGGTGAAGTCGAGCACACCGAATATGCTTAGACTTCCCAGGGTGACATCCTTCAGTGCGCCGAACGACAGGGTGCAGAACAGGCCTACGAACAGGGCAGCAACTGTAGCTAAGAGGGTCGCTTTTGAGCGGACAATTTTGAGTTCCTCTACCAGGTAGGCTACGACAACTTCCAGGATGGATATCGAGGAAGTCAGTGCAGCGATCACCAGCAGCAGGAAGAAGATAACCGCGAAAAAGTACCCGCCGGGCATTTGCTGGAATATGTTTGGCAGTACATGGAATATCAGTCCGGGACCTTCGGCAGGATCCAGTCCGAAAGCAAATACGGCAGGAAAGATGGCCACCCCTGCGAGGATGGCAATGAGGGTGTCTACCACAGATACCTCAATGGCTATGTTGTTCAGGTTATTCTTTTTATTGATATAAGAGCCATAGGTGATCAGGGTACCCATACCGATACTTAGGGAGAAGAACGCCTGGCCAAGGGCACTGAGAAACACCCTGGAGTTGATTTCGGAAAAATCTGGTTTGAATAAAAATGACAGGCCACCCATTGCGCCAGGAAGGGTGAGGGCCCGGATTGCCATGATCAACAGCAGCACCACCAGGAAAGGCATCAGCACCTTGGTATACTTTTCGATACCCTTACGCACCCCGCCAAGGATGATACCTGCTGTCATCGCCATAAATATCACCTGCCATACCAGAGGCCGGAATGCCTGGGTATGAAATACCTGAAACATCGCACCCAGCTCATCAGAAGATTTTCCTGAGAAAGAGTTGGAGAATGCCTTAATAAGGTATTCTAATGTCCATCCGGCAATGGTGCTGTAGAATGCAAGGATCATGAATGCAGCGGCGATGCCCATCACGCCGACCAGCCACCACTTCTTGCCTGGTGCCAGCAGTCTGAAGGAGCCAAAAGCGTTGCGCTGACCCCTTCGTCCGATCAACAGCTCGGAGAGCATCACCGGGATGCCCAACAGTACCACCAGGCCAAGATAAATCAACAAAAAGGCAGCCCCTCCGCTTTCTCCGACCACATAGGGGAAGCGCCAGATGTTGCCAAGACCGACTGCCGACCCTGCTGCTGCACATAATATCCCAAACTTGCTGGTAAAACCATCCCTTCCACCCAATTCCGGAGCTGACATACTTCTGGAGAGTTTATTATAACTGATTTAATCCTACCTTTCCGTGAAAGAGGCCAAAAATATAAAAAACTGGTGAAAAAACAACACCATGGTGTAAAAAACATTCTGGAGCCGGATTGGTACCGTTTGCAGAATCCGGTTTGCAACAGATTCAATCAGGACGTAACTTTGTGATGGTGTACAGAAAGAATATAAACAAGCAACTGCCCGCGGCATGCTTTGGAAAGACTATATGTATTTTACCCGATCTGAGCGCAATGGCATAAAAGTCTTGTTGCTGCTGATCTTGCTGGTACTTTTTATACCTTACGTTTATAGGCTGGTGATCCCGTTTCCTGAGCCGGATATTTCCGGTTATGAGCAAGCGATCATCGATTTCGAGCAACAGCTTTCCCGGCAAAGAACAGCAGCATCCAAAGAACAATTGTCACCAACAGCCACAACTGCAACCACGACTCCTGCTGCAAGGGAGGCGGTAACCATAAATCCCTTTCCGTTCGATCCCAACAACTTTCCCGAGTCTGGCTGGCAGGAGCTGGGGTTGCCCGACTATGTTATCCGTACTATTAAGAACTATGAACAAGCGGGTGGCAGTTTCAGGTTCAGGGAAGACCTGCAACGGATATACCTTATGAAGGAAGAATGGTATGACGTGCTGGAACCGTATATTGAACTGCCCTCCAGGGAATCAACGGCCCACTCCGGCTCCGGTACCCGGCAGGGTTTGGATCGTACTCACACAAAGGAAAGACTCTCAGCCGAAACAACGCTGGATGATTCATTGTCGACGGCCCGGGTAATTATCCCCTCCGAGACTTCTGATGCAGAAGAGATTCAACTATGGATCGACATCAACCAGGCAGATACCCTCGAATTGATGCAGCTGAGAGGGATTGGGTCTGTATTCAGCAGACGGATCGTTTCTTACAGGGAGCTTCTGGGCGGCTATCTTAATGCAGACCAGCTTTTAGAGGTATATGGGATGGACCAGTCCAGGCTGGATATGATCAGCGACAAGCTGCACTTCGATGAAGGCGGTATCCGGCGCATGAACCTGCATGAGGCCGACTTTGTTGCCCTGGTAAGGCATCCCTACATAGACCGCGATCTGGCCAATGCCCTGCTGTCGTTCAGGGACCAGCACCATCCGCTTGACTCCGTGGAGCAGTTGCGCCAGTCATTCCTGATTACCGAGGAGGTGTATGAACGGATTGCGCCTTATCTGGAGGTGAGGTAGTTTGTCCAGTTGTGATATTCAGGATTTCTTTCTAATTTTGATGTATCAAAACCCATATGAATGCTGCAACAATCCACCTTCCAATTCTTCCGCGAGCTGCGGCAAAACAACAACAAGGCCTGGTTCGATTTGAACAGGCCACGCTATGAAGAGGTAAAGAAAGACTATCACCGGCTTACAGCTGAATTGCTGCAACGCATGCAGGCCGTTGAGCCGGCACTGTCGCACCTGCAGGTCAAAGACTGCATCTTTCGCATCAACCGCGACATCCGGTTTTCAAAGAATAAAGACCCCTACAAGACCCACCTGAGCATCATCATGACACCCTTCGGTAAGAGAATGGAGTTTGCAGGTTATTACCTGCATATCGATGAAGCCGAAGGGTCATTTGCCGGTGGTGGGCTATACATGCCGATGCCAGAAGCCCTGAAGAAAGTTCGCACGGAGCTCTCCAATTTTTACGAAGACTTCGTAGAGATTATCCAAAGCCCTTCCTTTAAAGCCACCTATCAGGATCTGGACCGCGAAGATGGCATGGTATTATCACGGCCGCCCAAAGGATATACCGAGGATAACCCTGCCATCGAATACCTGAAGTTTAAAAGCTTCACCGCAACGCAACCCCTGGCGAAAGATCAACTCACCAATCCCAGTTGCATTGACAATGTGGTAAGCACCTTAAAAGACCTCAAGCCATTTGTCGATTTTCTGAACCGGGCATTGCGGGAGAACTGAACATATCAACTATTTACACCATCTTTCAGCTATCTTTGTAACAAAAAAGGATCATTTTATCAAAGTCAACAGTGAATAAACGCATCGCTATGGAGGTACACATTATTCCGGCAAGCCATAATATTTACAACTTCTACACAAGCCTCGGTTTTATTGATGAAGGTCGCCACGAGAATAAGATACTCAATAGCGACCTGACACTCGAAACCCCCATCCATATGGCATGGATTAACCCGCAGTTTAATCCAGTTTAAGAGCAATCATTCTTTTTCTTTTCTGCGAAACACCCATAACACGACCAGGAATAACAAAATAAAACCTTCTGTATTGGCCATAAAAGACAGATCGATACTACCGGGATTTTTACCTGTGATTAAAGAAGACATCATTGGATACACGCTATCAATCAGATAAAAGACAAGAGACCCGGCAGTAAATACATCAAGAAATCTTGAGGGATATTTCATATTAAAAAAAACCAGTAAACCCAATCCCAGAAAGACCAATAGAATTTGTACCTGAATTGCATCAAAGTATTCAGATCGTTGATGGTAGATAAAGGCTAAAACGACATATATTACCATAAAACTAATAACAGCGATCAGCGCGCTTCTTTTTCTTACCGGTTTTAAACTCATTTATCAGTATTTTTCAGGTTACATAAAGCTGATCAAATATTTATCATTTATCGCTGAGGGCGGGATGGTCGGTCATGATCAAACCAACTCGAATTTGCATATGCGGATGTGAGCTCGCTTAAAGCATATCCCAATCCAAATAATATGCTTCTGCTTACCTCAGAAACACCAGCATTGATACGCAGACTATCTTCTTCAGAAAGTGGGGCCAAACATGTAGTAATTAATTCCATATCAAATTTTTGATTTAGTTATTGAACATTTATTGATTTCTAGCAGCATTCCAACCATCCATAAATGCATCACCAGCCGCTGATGGGTTTAGCAAAATATCACCAGCAAGTGCACCACAAAAAAAAATTAAAGCCTTTATAAATATGGCTCCGCCATTGATGGTTCTTGATTGATATTCATCTAATTCCATGAGTCCAATTGATGTATAATCAGAATTATTCATAGTATAATAATTACAAAAAACAATCACCTCACTGTTTACCCTATCGAGGTACAGATAGCATGTAAGCTTACGAGGTGTAAAAATAACATCGCAGCGTCCGGAAAAAAAGTACGCTAAAAAAAATCGGGTTTTCGATGTGATTTAATCTTGCAACCACCTGATTTGCTTTGTATCACCCACACATATATGAAGGTATGCGTATATGAAAGTATGCGACCTACTCATGAAAAAGCCGGTCAGGCAAGTTGAAGTGACTGAAAGCAAAGATGGCCAGTAATGCCAGCGCAGTTTCCACCACAATGGTACCGGAAACCCACATGGATGCTGCAATTTGTGCGGTA
>SKYG01000061.1 GCA_007128045.1 Bacteroidales bacterium
CTGATATTGGTTCAACATTTTTCTTTTCTTTGCCTGCAGAAAAAAAGATTGAAAAAAAGTTGTAAATTTGCACTCCGTAAGGTAAAAAAGCGGATGTGGCGTAATTGGTAGCCGCGCCAGACTTAGGATCTGGTGCCGAGAGGCGTGGGGGTTCGAGTCCCTTCATCCGCACATAAGAAAATCACATTTACTTCGATACAGACATAGATTTATATGTCTTCGGGGTTATTTTTTTATTCTTCAGCATTCAGATGAATTATTAGTTGATGAAGTGCTGTTTTTTTTGTAGAATCTAAAGCGTATTTGTTTATGAATATCGTACAGGAGCATACCGGGGAGTTGGAAGCAGTCCTCAAGGTGGAATTGAGCAATGAAGATTATCAGGAAAGAGTAACCAGGGAGTTAAAGGCCATGCAGCGCAAGGCCAGCATTCCCGGATTCAGGCCAGGTAAGGTACCTTTTGGGATGATCCAGAAGATGTATGGGAAAAGCGTACTTGTTGAAGAAGTCAATAAAGTACTTGGCGATGCAGTTTACAGCTACATAAAGGATAACAAACTGTCTATTGTCGGACATCCCGTCGCTGACCATAAAAAAGCAGAGACAATCGACTGGGAGAATATCACTGGATTTACCTTCGAGTATCAGATAGGGCTTGCACCTGAGGTGGTTTTGGAGTTATCGTCTGATATTGAGGTAGACTACCTCACCATTAAGGTTGATGACACCATGGTTGACAGTTACCTGTTGGATATTCGGAAGCGCTATGGTAAGATGAGCAATCCTGAAGTGTCGGAGGCAGAAGATGTGTTGTATGGATTGTTTGAGGAATTGGATGCTGATGGGGAACTGAAACCTGAAGGAAAGGCCCATAAGTCAAACCTGTATATTCAGTACATGAAAGACGATGCCTTAAAGGAGCAGCTTACCGGAATCGGCACCGGAATAATCGTTGACATCGACCTGATGAAAGCGGTTGAATCGGAGACGGAGGCTGCCTCAATGGTTGGTGTGAAGAAAGAGGAGCTAGGCAATTATAATCCTATTTTCAGGTTTACTGTTGAAAGCATCAGCAGGGTGGAACCGGCAGAGATGAACACTGAGTTATATGATAAGGTGGTGCCTGGCATGGGCATCATCACAGAAGAAGCATTCAAGGGCGTAATACGAGATCAGATCAAGCAGCAATACCAAACGGATATTGATAAAAACTTTAAGAATGACGTAAGAAAGAAGCTGATTGAAATTACAAAACTTCCTTTACCCGAGAGGTTTCTGAAGACCTGGTTGCTTGATGCACACAAAGATGAGTTCACTGCCGAACAGATTGATGAGGAGTTTGACACCCTGGCTGATACGTTTCGCTGGCAGTTGATAGAAAATCATATCATAAAACAATACGAGCTTAAGGTAACGCCCGAAGAGATCAACAACCACCTTGCTGAATATTTTCGTGCCCAGATGAAACAATATGGCCAGGAAGATGTTGATCAGGAAGTAATAGATGATTTTATCAAGAATATAGCATCCAAGGAGGATGAAATGAAAAAGGTCTATGATCATTTATATGATCAGAAGTTACTTGGAATGTATAAGGATAATTTATCACTAAAAGAAACTGAGGTGTCATTCGATGAGTTTGTGAAGGTGGTTTCTGAAAAGTACAACACGGGAAGTTCGGATGTAGAGCAGGATCAATCATCCCACGAAAATGAAGAAGATACTAGTGGTAATGAGAATGAAAAATAGAGTATTATGAGCGACAACAATGATTTTTCAAAATTTGCCACACGGCATATGGGTGTAAACAGCATGAGCCTGCATAAGTACACCTCAGTGTATGGCAATTATATCAGTCCGACAATTATAGAGGAACGGCAGTTAAACGTTGCTACTATGGATGTTTTCAGCCGCCTCATGATGGACCGGATCATATTTCTCGGTGTTCCCATCAACGATTATGTTGCCAACATCATACAGGCGCAGTTGTTATATATGGAATCGGTCGATCCGAAGAAAGACATTCAGATTTACCTGAATACGCCCGGGGGCTCCGTGTATGCTGGTTTAGGCATATATGATACCATGCAGTATATCTCGCCCGATGTGGCAACCATATGTACAGGTATCGCTGCCTCCATGGGTGCTGTATTACTTTGTGCCGGCACAAAAGGAAAGCGAACGGCTTTAAAACACAGTCGCATCCTGATTCATCAACCAATGGGGGGTGCTGAAGGGCAGGCGTCTGATATTGAGATCACTGCACGTGAGATCATGAAGTTGAAAAAGGAGCTTTATGAGATTATTGCCAAGCACTCCAGCCAGGATTATGAGAAGATATGGAAAGACTCTGACCGTGACTACTGGATGACATCTGTAGAAGCAAAAGAATACGGGATGATCGATGAGGTTCTCCTCTCGAATAAAAAGCCAGATAGCAAATTATAATTTTCTTTAGTAAAATAATACCATTGTAATGGCCAAAGACATCAGAAAATGCTCCTTTTGTGGTCGTGAAGCTAAAAGTGTCGAGCTTTTAATTTCGGGGGTTGGTGCACATATTTGTGAGCGCTGTGTGGAGCAGGCCGGTTTGATCGTAGCAGAAGAAAAACAGGTGAAGGGAAAGGAAGGTATTCCTTCGTTTCAGCTGTTTAAGCCTGCGGAGCTGAAAAAGCAGCTCGATCAGTATGTTATTGGGCAGGAGGATGCAAAAAAGGTATTGTCAGTTGCGGTATATAATCACTACAAACGTATTAACTACAAGCCATCAGGTGGTGCTGATGGCCAGGAAGAGGTCGAGATTGAAAAGTCGAACATCATTTTGGTTGGTGAGACAGGTACCGGAAAAACTTTGTTGGCGCGTACCATTGCCCGCATGATGAAGGTTCCTTTCTGTATTGCCGATGCGACAGTTCTGACGGAAGCAGGTTATGTTGGAGAGGATGTAGAGAGTATCCTGGCACGTTTGCTACAGGTTGCCAATTATGATGTGGCAGCAGCAGAAAGGGGTATCGTTTTTATTGATGAGGTTGACAAGATAGCACGAAAGAGTGATAATCCGTCTATTACCCGTGATGTTTCCGGGGAGGGTGTTCAACAGGCCTTGCTAAAGCTTTTGGAAGGAGCTGTTGTGAATGTTCCACCACAAGGCGGACGCAAGCATCCTGAGCAGAAGATGATTCAGGTTAATACCCAGAATATCCTGTTTGTTTGCGGAGGTGCTTTTGATGGCATAGACAAAAAAATCATTTCCAGGATGCAAGCCAATGCCATAGGTTATGGGGCCAGTAAGGCTGGTAGGATTGACAGGGATAACATACTACAGTATATTGCTCCCCAGGATCTTAAAAGCTTTGGGCTGATTCCCGAACTTGTTGGAAGACTGCCGGTGCTTACCTATTTAAATCCGCTCGACAGGGCTGCCTTAAGGGAGATACTCACAGAACCCAGGAATTCATTGATCAAGCAATACAAGAAACTGTTTGAGATGGATGGTATTAAGCTATCTATCGACGACAATGTTCTGGAATATATTGTTGACAAAGCGATTGAATTTAAGCTGGGAGCCAGGGGTCTTCGTTCTATCTGCGAGCTTGTAATGCTCGACGCCATGTTCGAGATACCTTCTTCCAAGTCAAAGAAACCTGCATTAACTATTGACCTGGATTATGCCAAATCCAGAATAGAAAAGATTCAGTCAGACCATCTTAAAGTGGCTTGATTCTTGTTCAGGCGTATAAAGGCTTCACTAATTCTGAAATTTTTTCTGATTGTTACCGTTTTTATCAAGAAAGGTGTATACCTCTTTATTGATTAAAAGGCATGAATCGTTTATGGGATTGATGGTCATAACCCGCTTTATATTATTTCTCCTTGTGTGTTCTGGTTACATTGGAATACATGCTCACGTCATGAGTCAGAATGGTGGGCCTGGTGTATTGTCTGTCGCTGCCTCGGATACGGAGCCGGGTAAGGTGTCTGATACCAGGCAAGGCACCATACAGGATACATTGGTGGTCATATCTGGCATAACAGTGCGGGCAAGTATTGTCGATGGCGATACCATCCCTGTAATCGACTTAAAGCCGGTCACATTTTTTGCTCCCCGTTATTTCTCCAGCCGCTCCGAGGCATTGAGGTATCAGCGCCTGGTCTTTAATGTGAAGCGTGTTTACCCATATGCGCAACTTGCGGGAATAAAGCTCAGAGAGTACAATGAAGAGTTATCCCAGATAGTATCAGAATCAAAACGCAGACGGGTTATCCGTGATATAGAGAAGGAGATCCGTGAAGAGTTTGAGGCCGACCTGATGCGTTTGAACAGAACCCAGGGTGCCATTTTAATTAAATTGATAGACAGAGAAACCAGTCATACCTCATATGAACTATTAAGAGACTTTCGGGGTGCGTTTTCTGCTGTTTTCTGGCAGTCGCTCGGCAGGCTTTTTGGTTACAACCTTAAAACCCCTTATGATCCAAATGGAGAAGATTATCTGATAGAAGAAATTGTTTTGATGATAGAGGCGGGAGCCATATAGCCTGCATGAATAATGTAGAGCAGGGTTCATTTGCCCCTTCCCTGAAGGATGATCAGGGCTGTATAGATCAGTATCTTTATATCTACTGCCAGCGACATATTTTCAAGATACAACAAGTCATACCGTAACCTCTCTATCATTTCTTCCACATTTTCGGCATACCCATATTTAACCTGTCCCCAACTGGTTATCCCAGGTTTTATTTTGTGTAAGAGGGAATAATGCGGGGCTTTTTTTACGATCAGGTCGATATAATATTTTCGTTCCGGCCTGGGGCCAACGAGCGACATATTTCCAATCAGCACGTTATAGAACTGCGGTATTTCATCGAGACGTACTTTCCTCATAAACCGGCCAAATGGGGTGATGCGTGGGTCATCCTCACATGATAGCTGGGGCCCGTTGATTTCTGCATCAACGTACATAGAACGAAACTTATGCATCTTGAATGGCTTTCCTCCCCGTCCAATTCTTTCGTGTGTATAAAAGACCGGTCCTTTGCTGCCGATCTTTACCATGATGGCAGTAGCCAGGTATACGGGAGAAAGAACAACCAGGCTAATGATCGACAAAATGATATCCATCAGTCGTTTGATGGAGTGTTGCCATGGAGGCATCAAGCCGGGTTGTATCTGAATGAGCGGTGCCCCGAAGATGGATGTCATCTTAACCGCTCCCAGAAGGATATCATGCATTTCAGGAATCACTTTAACGATCACATCTGATTGATACAGGTCTGTGAGTATCTGGTTGATGTTCTTGTGTTCGCGCGATTCTATGGCGATGATGGCCTCTTCAACTTCATGTGATTCGATGATGTCTTTAAGGTCTTTGAACCAGCCAAGTTTTGGAAGATGATCAGCAACGGGGTATTTGTCATACAGGTTGACATTGACAAATCCAATCAGCGTGTTTCCGGATGACTTTCTCTGTGACTCCAGTTCGTTGTAGATATCCAATGCTTTTTTCTGGCTACCGATAATGATGGTTTTAAAACCTATAACGCGGTTATGAATTTTGTTGGCAATAATGGTGGCCAGTATGAGTCGGAAGGTAGCGGTAAAAAAGCCATGTAATAGTAAGAGAACCAGGAATGAGTGGTAATATTCTTTGCTGGTGGTAACTTCCTGATCTATCAGGACAACAAAAAATATGATCAATACGCCTATGATGGAGGTAAATATGGTTTGCCCGAATAGTCCGAGGCGTGAACCCCTTAAGATGGACTTGTAAGTGCCGCTCAGGTAATAAAGTAGTAACCAGAAAATGGGTATGATAAGCAGGCCCAGGATGACGTTGTCATCGATAAAGATTTGTTCTTTAAGCGTGCTGAGCCCAATATTATTGTTGACTTTTCTAAAGATAATAAAAAAAACCCAGGCAAGTGCTGCCGCGAGGAAGTCGAATGCAATATATCTGGCTAGCTGATTCCGTAGTAGCTTTTTCTCCATGCAGTAATGTGAGTTTCAGAAAAAACAATGCATTCCAGCAACACAGGACGCAAAAACAAATAAACGAATCTATTATCTTATCAGGTGGAATTTCCCAATAAGAACGCAATCAGAAAGGCCATATTGTATGGTTGGCTAAATTATATTGACATGGGAGATTCAATCTTTTCCATGATCTGGTAGGCAAGTTCGAGGGAGGCATATCCATCCATGATGGTAACCATGGGTTCCGTATTGTTTATGATGGAGTCGTAAAATGTTTCAAGTTCAGTTTGTATGGCATTGATGGGTTGAATTTCAGGTTTTTCAATCCATATTTGTTTTTGTTTTTTCCCTTTTCCAAGTTCAAGAATGATGGCAAATGGATCTGGATTCTGATCTGCATCTTTCATTTTAATCAGTTGGGTTTCTTTTTTCAGGAAATCGACGGCGATATACCCTTCTTTTTGGAAGAAGCGGGATTTGCGCATATTCTTTAATGAGATACGACTTGCTGTGAGGTTGGCTACGCATCCATTGGAGAATTCGATACGTGCATTAGCTATATCAGGGCTGTCGGATACTACACTGACGCCACTGGCGGAAATTTTTTTCACACGCGACTTCACCACGTGCAACACGATGTCTATGTCGTGTATCATAAGGTCTAGAATTACCGGAACATCAGTGCCTCTCGGGTTAAACTGACCCAGGCGATGGGCCTCGATAAACATTACATTGGCGAAATAAGGCTGGGCTGCGATAAAGGCAGGGTTAAACCTTTCGACGTGGCCAACCTGTACCTTGACATTGGCTTCGCGGGCCAGTTCAATCAGCTTGCGTGCTTCATAAAGAGTTGTAGTAAGCGGTTTCTCAATGAACACATGCCTGCCCTTCCGGATAGCCAAAGCGGCATTCTCATAATGCGACACGGTCGGAGTTACAATATCAACAATCTGACATGCCTCTATCAGTGCTTCTGCCGAGTCGAACCTTCGAATACCATAGCGCTGTTCCACTTCGTTGGAGATGGTGATGTCAGGGTCGAAAAACCCCACCAGATCGTATCTGTCTGATGCTTGTATGCATTGAATATGAATCTTGCCTAAATGTCCTGCGCCTAAAACACCAATTGTATTCGTCATTTTGGAATAAAAAATTTTATGTATTTGCAAAAGTAATTTATTTTGAGTGAATGAAATGATTATTTTCGTAAACCATGATAGATACATACCGTCATAAAGGATTGCGAAAAAAACTAGTCGAGGATATCCGGTCAAAGGGCATTCGTGATGAAGATGTTTTGGCCGCTATAGAGAAGATCCCGCGCCACCTGTTTCTCGACTCTTCATTTGTTGAGTTTGCTTACCAGGACAAGCCTTTCCCGATCGGCTCGGGGCAAACCATCAGTCAACCATACACTGTTGCCTTTCAAACTGAATTGCTGGAGGTAAAAAAAGGGGATAAGGTGTTGGAAATTGGTACCGGGAGCGGATACCAGGCATGCGTTCTTATTGAAATGGGAGCCAGGGTGTTTAGCGTTGAACGACACCATGCCCTATTTGTCAGAACGAAAGAGTTGCTTGCCAGGCTGCAGTATTCTCCCAGGCTTTTTTATGGTGATGGGTACAAAGGCTTACCTGCATTTGAACCCTTCGATAAGGTATTGGTTACCGCTGCTGCACCAACGATTCCGGAAGCACTGAAGCAGCAATTAAAACCCGGCGGTATGCTGGTTGTCCCTGTTGGCAAAGGACAAACACAAACCATGAAACGGCTTACAAAAAAAGAGGAAGATATCTTTATAGAGGAGGACTTTGGCTACTTCCGGTTTGTGCCCATGCTGCATGATAAAGCCCGGTAACCCGCGACATAGCACTGAGTGATGAGCGCTGAGCCCTGAAAAATGAGCGCTGACCTGGCAATCCTTAACCTTCGACTCGCAACCCGTAACCCGCAACCTGGCAACCCTCAATCTGTAGGGTATCTCTCGCTTCGCTCGAGATGACAGGTGCTATGTAACTTCTCAACTCGCAACACGGATTAGACGGATGTTCTGTCGAGGGCTTCCTTCAATCCGTTACCAACGAGCATAAAGGCCAGTACCATCATCATGATCATTATTCCTGGCAGAAATGCCAGAAAGCCTTTATCGAGTATGATGAAGCCATAGTGATCCCGGATCATGGTTCCCCAGGATGGCATCGGAGGCTGAACACCTATCCCAAGAAAACTCAGGCCTGCTTCTATGAGTATGGCGGAGGCAAAATTGGCGGCAGAGATGACAATCACCGGCCCCATAATGTTAGGTAGTATATGTCTGCCTATGATGCGCAGGTCTGAGAAACCAAGAGCCCTGGCTGCCTCCACATATTCCTTTTCCCTGACACTGATGATCTGTCCCCTTACCACCCTGGCCACCTCTACCCACATGGTGAGGCCCACCGCCAGGAATACCTGCCAGAACCCTTTCCCAATGGCAAATGTAATGGCAATGACCAGGAGCAGTGTTGGAATTGACCATACCACATTGATTAGCCACACGATAAAGTTGTCAGCACGACCCCTGTAGTAGCCTGCAATACTTCCAAGGGTGATACCAATGATCAGGGAGATGAAGACGGCTATAAAACCTACCGACAATGATACGCGCATGCCGATGACAAGCTGGCTTACCATGTCGCGGCCAAAGCGGTCGGTGCCCAGCAGGAATGTTTGTTGTTTTATATGGTATCTCTGTACCTCGTCGATCATGCCGGCCACTGAACGGATATAGGTATTCCCTTCGATGTCATTGATCAGCAGGCTGTCTGTTGTGTTCAGCCGTACCGGTTTGTGATCATGTGGGATGGCGTATATCACATCCCATACAGGAATACCTGTTGTCAGTCCTGGATACCCTTCCTGTCCTGAAAAAACTTCGTAGTATACTGAATCGGCTGCAAACCAGTGGGATTGAATGGGCGTTTGGCCATGTGCAGGTTGTCTGCCACGGAGCAGTGTGCCCAAAAGAGTGTGCTTTGGCTGTTCAGCATTGTGGCGTATCAGTAGCATGTCGACCGTAAAGCCCGGCTTTCTGGTAGCGATTTCCAGATTCTGCTGGTTGGCAAAAGGACTGGAGTCTGGTGTGATAAGATACCCGGCAACAGAGACCAGCACAGACATGCATATCCATATCAGTCCGGCCATGGCAACAGGGTTTTTGTTAAACCTTTGCCATGTCTGAGCGCTAAGAGACCCTCTAATAGTAGACTGTTTGCTTCTTAATTGGAACATACCATCCTAAAAAATGCAAA
>SKYG01000288.1 GCA_007128045.1 Bacteroidales bacterium
ACCTTCGACTTTCGACCTTCGACTTTCGACCTTCGACTTTCGACCTTCGACTTTCGACCTTCGACTGTTCAACCATAAAACCAACAATTCAACAACTCAACAAACCCAATACTCAATATTAAATAAACATTACTTTATTACCAACACCCCCCTTTATTTTCAGCTATTTGCATTTTTTTATACTCTTTTTTCTTATTCTGATGATTTTTTTTGGGGGTGTATTAAATTTTTATATGTATTTTTGCACCGTTATTAATTTCTAACTTTTAAAACTATGAAAAAAAAATTGATTATTATGGCATGCTTAGGCATGATGTTTCATCTGACCCCCATTACATCCTATGGGCAGGAAAGTGAAAATAATTCTAACCTCACCATCGGAGCTGATGTAGTAAGCAGGTATGTATGGAGGGGGCTTAATCTTGGAGGCAGCTCGCCCCATGTGCAACCTTTTATTGAATATGAATTTGGTCAATCCGGATTGGCTGTTGGTGCCTGGGGCTCTTACTCGCTAGGTTTCGGCATGGCAGGAACAGAAGCCGACCTTTATCTCAGCTACACCCCTGTTGACTGGTTAAATATTACCATTAACGACTATTTCTTCCCTTCTGATGATGCCTTTGAACGAAATGACTATTTCAACTACAAGAAGGATGAGACAGGCCATACATTTGAGGCTATGCTCACCCTGGGAGGAACAGACAACTTTCCGTTCTATGCAACCTTCGCCATGAACTTCTACGGAGATGATGGAGTTGACGACCAGGGCGAAAGCTACAATGCAAAATATATCGAACTCGGATATAACACCAGTATTGGGGGTATGGATGCCGGATTCTTTATCGGAATGGCGCCTGACGACCCAAAAACAGATCAGGGAGGAGCAGGCTGGTATGGAGACTCTGCCGGGATCATTAATCTTGGTTTATCACTTGCTAAAACATACAATGTGGCAGATGTTTCCCTACCCGTCTTCTCTTCGCTGATCTTTAACCCTGAAGCTGGTAACATTTTTATTGTGTTTGGATTGTCGTTTTAATGCCAGGACAAATTCGAATGATTAAAACACCCATTACTAGAAACCAATTATTAAACACTTTTTGTATGAAAAAAATTGAAGCCATAATCAGAAAGTCAAAATTTGATGAAGTAAAAGACACCCTTCATGAAACCGGCATTGACTTCTTCTCTTTCTGGGAAGTGACCGGCGTGGGAAAAGCGCGGGAAAGCAGGGTTTACAGGGGTATCGCCTATGATACAAGTACAATAGAGAGGGTAATGCTATCCATTATTGTCAGGGATATAAACCTGGAAAAAACAGTCAGGGCGATCATCAAAGCAAGTAAAACAGGCGAGGTAGGAGATGGTAAAATCTTCGTCTCCAACATCGAAGAGTCTTACCGGATACGGACTGGCGAGCAAGGCGATGAATCCCTGTATATCAAAGAATAATTAACCACAATTTACAATCACTTAACAACGATTAATTATGGAAGAAACTACTACAACATTAGCTGGCATACCACCGGAACTATATAACGATCTGGCGATTTCCATCAACAATATATGGGTATTGGTCGCCGCCTTTCTGGTCATGTTCATGCAGCCGGGCTTCGCCATGGTTGAAGCCGGGTTTACAAGAAAAAAGAATACTGCCAACATCCTTATGAAAAACCTGATGGACTTCTCTATCGGAGCATTGATTTATTGGGTTATAGGATATTCCATCATGTATGGAGACTCAATATTTGGTGGACTTATCGGCAAGCCATTTCTGTTTTTTAACAGCGACGGGATAGGTGATTACGCCGACAAGACCGATATTTTATTCCAAACAGTATTTGCAGCCACCGCTGCCACCATTGTTTCAGGGGCCATGGCAGAACGGACCAAGTTCCAGGCTTATCTGATCTTCTCCTTTTTTGTTACCCTGATCATCTATCCGATCTCCGGTCACTGGACATGGGGTGGCGGATGGCTATCTGAGCTTGGATTCATGGATTTTGCCGGTTCAACCATTGTACACTCTGTGGGTGCATGGGTAGGTCTGGCAGGTGCCATTACCATAGGCCCACGCCTTGGCAAATACATCAAAGGTAAAGCAGTGGCCATACCAGGGCATAACCTGGCCATGGGTGCACTCGGCGTATTTATACTCTGGTTCGGATGGTTTGGCTTTAACGCAGGCAGCCAACTGGGAGCCGCCGGAAGCGAAAATACCGTAGCCATTGCACACATTGCGCTCGTTACCAACCTGTCTGCAGCAGGTGGTGCAGTTGCTGCCATGCTTTTTGCCGCATTCAGATACAAAAGGCCCTCCCTCAGTTTATCCCTTAATGGTGCACTGGCTGGACTGGTAGCCATTACTGCCGGTGCAGATGTTATAGCACCGGGAGGAGCAGTGGTCATCGGACTGTTGGCTGGTGCCCTGCTGGTATTAAGCGTGGAATTCTTTGACCAAAAGTTAAAGATCGATGACCCCGTCGGTGCCATCTCTGTTCACGGCATCTGTGGCGCCTTCGGAACACTGCTTGTTGGCGTGTTCTCTGTCGAAAATGGCCTGCTGTATGGAGGCGGATTCACACAGCTCGGAATACAAGCTATTGGCGTGCTCGCAATTGGAGCCTGGGCATTCTTTGCCGGACTATTGTTGTTTAAAATACTGAAGGCAACAAATACCCTGCGTGTTTCCAAACGCATCGAAGAAGAAGGTCTCGATGTTTATGAGCACGGAGAGAGTGTATATAACTAACCTGCATTATTCTATATATCATTATTGTTTGGTTGTAATGATATCCTTCAAATAAAAACCAAAACCAAAACCAATTCAACCAGGCCGGCTGCGAACATGTAGCCGGCCTTTTTTATATTTCAATCACATCAAGAATCGCATATTTCTTAAAAATGAAATCATTTAATTGCTTAATCATGATCTGTCTATTGGCGAAAAAACTTACAGAGGTATTGATAAAATTTATGTAATTTTAACCTCAAAATTCCAACATATTTTCACACTATAAAACCACACATCATGCAGGCAAAAACACGGCGGTTATCACATTTATTCAGATTGCTTATGGTATTGTTTACACCTCTTATTATTATCACTTCTTGCTCTCAACAGCCAAAAGCAAAAGAAAACTTTATCGGACTACAGCTTTGGTCGATCAGGCAAGACATGAATGCCGATCCGGTTTCTACCATTGAGGCCGTTGGGGCCATGGGATACAAGTTTATTGAAGCTGCCAACTACAGTGACGGAAAGTTTTACGGCATGGATCCCATTGCATTTCGTGAACTGGTTGAAGCCAATGGCATGTCTTTTATTAGCTCACACGTGGGCAGCAGGCTTCCCAATGAAGACGAATGGGATGAACGCATGGCATGGTGGGATCAATGCATTGATGCCCACGTGGCAGCAGGCGCCAGGTACATCGTTCAGCCATCTATGGGAGCGGTTGCCTATGAAAGCCTTGATGGACTGCACAGATTCTGCAAGTATTTCGAAGCCATCGGTGAGAAATGCAACGCCAAAGGCATCCGGTTTGGATACCATAACCATGCCCGCGAATTTACAGAACTGGAAGGAGAAGTTATTTATGACTACATGCTTAACAACACCGATCCTGAGAAGGTCATGTTTCAAATGGACGTATACTGGGTTGAAGTTGGAGAAGCAGACCCTGTAGCCTATTTTAAAAACTACCCGGGTCGATTCGAGCTGCTACATATCAAAGATGAAGCCGAAGTCGGGGCAAGTGGGAACATCGATTTCGAACGGATATTCAACGAAGTGGATATTGCAGGAACAGAGTATATCATTGTTGAGGTTGAAAAATACAATTATGACCCCCTGGAAAGTGTAAAGATCAGCCTGGATTTTCTGCGAAATGCCGAATACGTCAGGTTCTAACTCGCAAAAGTTTAACATCTGCGTTTATCAGCGAGATCCGCGGGACACAAAAAAACCAATCCTGTTATGCGCCATTTCAAACGATTCTTTTTCCCTTCTTTAGTCATTGTACTGGCTTTATTTCTTCAGCATGGAGTTGAACCAGCCGGTTTGTTAAATGACACATTTACAAACACGTTGAATAAGGCCGGCAAGGTAATCTTTATCTTTGGATTTGCCTGGCTGGGCATCGCCTTCCTTAGAATGGCCAAACGACAATTGCTCAGGCAATACGACATGGGACAAAAAGATAATCTGCGATCCAGGATCGTGTACACCCAGTACAATATCCTGGAGAAGATCATCATTTTTATCATTATCGTCATTGCCACGGCCATCACGCTTATGCAGTTTGATGGGGTCAGAAATATCGGGATCAGTTTATTCGCCTCTGCAGGTGTTGCAGGTTTGATCATTGGTTTATCGGCACAAAAAGCCATTGGAACCATACTGGCCGGCTTGCAGATTGCCATCACACAACCCATACGTATTGATGATGTGGTCATCGTGGAAAATGAGTGGGGATGGATTGAAGAGATCAACCTGACGTACGTGGTGGTAAAGATATGGGACCAAAGACGTCTGGTAGTACCCTCTACATACTTCCTCGAAAAGCCTTTCCAGAACTGGACCAGAACATCAGCCGACATACTGGGTACGGTGTTTATTCATACCGACTACAACGTTCCGTTTGAGGCCATTCGAAAGGAGCTGACAAGACTACTCGAATCAAGTCCGCATTGGGACAAAAAGGTTAACGTACTTCAGGTTACCGATGCAAAGGAAAGAACTGTTGAGATCAGGGCACTGATGAGTGCATCCAGTTCACCAGCGGCCTGGGACTTACGGGTATATATCAGGGAGCACCTGATTGAGTTTCTTCGACGAGAATATCCCGACAGCCTGCCGCGCACCAGGGTCATTATCGAAGAAAACACCAATTCTTCCAGCAATACCCAACCACCTTATTCTACACAGAAAGGTAGTCCTGTATAGGCCGTACCGCACAGTTTTGAGTTTATTTTTATTGATCTGCCAAGGCTTCTAATATACCCATAGCATCTCTCTGATTTTTAACCAAGTACCTGGCTGCAGTTTGGTTAAAGCCTACCTTTACTGACCATGCATGATCGGGCAACGTTTGAAACAACAGTTCATCAGACCAGCCAGCACCAATGGCCAACACAAAGTCGTAATTTTTTCTGGACAACCAATGCATAGCGAGCTCTCCCTTATTGACCCCAGAATTACTGATCTCGATAACCTTGTTGCCATGCAACACCTGAACGCCAACATTTCCTGTAATAGACATCAGGTGTTCGCTGATTTCCTTTGAAAGAACAGAGGATTGCTCAATATCAGCCTTTTTATAATTCCATGCTATGGAATATTCCCTCTCTTCAACGAAAGAGCCAGGCAGACGATCTGCGTACATCTCAAGAATTGGCAGGATATCATGCTTCCAGCCGGCAGATAAAGGTTTGAACAAGTGCCAATCATCTTCAGTCTTATTCTTTATCCAGGAGCCATGCTCAGCAGTCAGATTTACAGGTACCCCACCGAGCCAATTGTCCAGATCCTCCCTGCCACGACTACTGATGATCACAAGCTCTGATTTGTCATTTTCATGCAGACGTGTCAACAACCTGAGCAGTTCATCGGAAGCCTTGGCCTGACCAGGATATTTAGAAATCGGAACAAGCGTACCGTCGTAATTAACAATAATAATACAGTTTTTCGCTTCGTTATAATGTTTTAGCAGTTTGTCCTGGGTATCCGGAGTTAACAGTTTCTCATTGGCAGAATAGCCGGTCGACTTACTTATATTGATTAAATTGTCGACAAAATCGTGGGCCCATTTGGTTACATCATATCGTTTAAGCCTTTTTTGCATGATTTTATTGCGACGGATCTGTTCCCTTTCAGGCATATCCAATGCTTCTAAAATTCCGGTGGCAATCTCGTCGATACTGTTGGGATTGATGATGATGGTCTCACTAAGCTCTTTTGCGGCTCCTGTAAACTCACTTAGTACCAGCACACCACGTCGATCCTGCAAAGAAGCAACATATTCCTTTGCCACCAGGTTCATCCCATCTCTGAGCGGAGTCAGCAGAGCAACATCACTTTTGCGGTACTTTGCTATCAGCTCATTATGGGGCAAAGAGGTATACTGGTATACAACCGGGGTCCAATCATCCTGACTGTAATTCCCATTTACATTACCAACCAACTCATCCAAAGTTCTTTTAATCTTTTGATAGGATGGCACACCGGTACGAGAAGGCACAACGATCATATTCATAAAAACCTTTCCCCGCCACTCCGGATGTCTTTTAAGGAACAAATCAAATCCCTGCAGCCTGTTAATGATGCCTTTGGAGTAATCCAACCGGTCTACAGAAAGGATCATCTTTGGTTGTCCTTCTGCAGCTTTAGCAGACGGGAAAGGAGACACATCCATCTCATTAAACTTCTCAAATTCAATGCCCATGGGAAATGTTCCTACTTTAACCATCCGGTTTGGCATTTCAATATATCCCATATGATTCTCTATCCCAAGAATACGCAAGACAGATTGCAGAAAATATTGCGAATAGTCATGGGTATGAAAACCAATCAGGTCTGCGCCCAATAGCCCTTCAAGGATGCCACTGCGGCTTTCGCGGGAAAACAATCTGTACATCTCATAGGAGGGGAATGGTATATGAAGAAAGAACCCGATGGGGTTATTCACTTTTTCGCGCAACAATGCCGGGAGAAGCATCAGGTGATAATCGTGCACCCATATAATATCGTCAGGTTTGATCTCTTTCAGCAATTCTTCGCAAAAGATCTCATTCATCCTGGTATACTCAGACCAGAAGTCAGTCTCAAAACTTGTAAAATTCGAAAAATAATGAAAAATAGGCCAGATGGTTTTATTGCAAAAACCCAGATACACCTTATCCATAAGCTTTTGAGACAGGAATACTGGTGAAGCATGGTATTTCTGTTCCAGAGAAGACTTTACAGCGTCTTCATCTGTTTTGTCAATCGTGGTGCCTGGCCATCCCATCCAAATATATTCATTCACATCAGATTCAGACTTACCAATAGATGCCAGAAAGTCACTCAGTCCGGAAACCAGGCCTCCCGCTCCTTTTTCAAATTGGAACTTGCCCTGTTCCTTTTTTAATACAACAGGCAACCGGTTGGAAACAATCAATAGTCTCATTTTATCTGGATTTAAGTTTAAATTCTTTTTTATCGTTGGTTTCAAAATGGTGCTTCTCCCCCCTTACTCCTATGGTTACTGGTTCAGCCCAGCCCTTATCGAATTCTATACGCATTCTTTGTTGGTTGATGTCAAGCTTTATCCAGTGACTCCGGTAACGAATCTGAAACCTGAGTGATTTGATATCTGAGGGTAGCTTTGGTTTGAACCAGAGCACATCATCACGGATCTCCATGCCCGTATAACAACGTTGTATCAGGTCCAATGTACCTGCCATGGCTCCCAGGTGGATCCCTTCGTGCGTGGTTCCGCCCTGCACATCATTAAAGTCGCTCATCAGGGCCTGCCTGAAGCGATTCCACGATTCTTTACGGTGAGAACGTGCATATACCCATGCATGTATCACCTGGCTTAATGTAGACCCATGTGCCGTACGTTTCCGGTAATACTCAATGTTATCAGGGATGCTCCCGGGATCAAACTCATAGCCTAATTTTTCAAATAGCTCACTTAGTTCCTCTGATGAAAAAAGGTAGAACAACATAAGCACGTCGGCCTGCTTGCTGGCCTTATACTTGTTGCAACTATCACCTTCACTTTCAAGAATCCTGTCGAGCCGCAAAGCATGACCATACTTCTCATGGTAATAATCCCAGTCAAGTTCTTCCAGTTCATCATATCCGTCAAATTGCATGATCACCTTATCTTCACCTACAGGCACGTACATCTTTTTGGTAATATCTTTCCATGTAACCATATCTTCAGAGGTGAATCCGACCGTTGCCTCCAGGTTTTTACAGCAGTCCGGATCAAAGAGCTCCAGCAAATCCAGTGCCCGTTGAATGACCCACACAGCCATTATGTTCGTGTAGGCATTATTGTTCAGGCCAGGCGTTTCCTGCCAGGGGTAATGCGTGTGGTACTCATCAGGTCCCATCACTCCCTTTATCTCATACCTGTCAGACTGCTTATTGTATGAAGCGATGCCCGACCAAAACAGGGCCGCTGACAAAATTAGCTCAGCTCCGTGGGATAACAGGAAGTCCATGTCGCCGGTACTCTGATAATAATGCCATACATTGTAGGGAATAGCAGCATTGATGTGGTATTGCAAATGGGATACATCTGGCAGCCATCGACCCGATTTGGGGTTCAGATGAACCTTCTGGGTCTCTTCCCGTCCATTGCTGCCACTTTGCCAGGGAAACACAGCACCTCTGAAGCCAGCCTCTCTTGCGGCAATTCGCGCCGCCGGCAACCTGCGATACCGGTACATCAATAAAGACCTTGACAGCTGAGGATGGTGAAGGTTGATATAGGGCATGATATAAAGCTCATCCCAGAAAATATGTCCGCGGTATGCCTCTCCATGCCACCCCCTGGCAGGAACACCTATATCATAGTCTACACTATTGTAAGATACCGTTTGATACAGATGAAATATATGCAAACGCAACACCAACTGATCGAGCGACTCACTGGTAGTAAGTTCAATATCATTGAATTGCCAGATATGATCCCAGGTCTGGATGTGACTTTTCTCCAGCTCAGCATACCGGCCCGATCTCTCGATCTTTTGTAATGCTTCTGACAGGGGATCGCTGATCGCTACATCGCGGGAGGTATATAACGAACAGACCTTTTCAACCTCAACAGCTTCACCCTCTGAGCAATCTATGTCATAATCATGTCTACTTATATTATCAGCTTGTGCATGATCAGCACCTACAGGCGAGACTTCCACCTCTTTGTTATTCCTATAGAACGACGTCCTGATTGCCTGTGCTACCTCAATGCGTGATTGTTTTGACCTGCTAACCAGATATAAGCCATTCGAACCAGATCTACCCGTGCTGATCACCTCGATATGGTTTTGGTCCAGGTCGCTGTACCTTTCAACATTGTTATTGATGATGGCACCGTCTATACCCGAGCGGAATCGAATTGTTCCCGACCAGTTTTCGGGGGTAACCTCCCATTTTATGGCCGCCACATGATAATCATGCATGCTGACAATCCTACGGGTCGACAA
>SKYG01000143.1 GCA_007128045.1 Bacteroidales bacterium
ACCTTGGCAGGGTTCAGCAATACGATCTTCAGGTATTCCTTGACCAGGGTATATGTCTTGCCACTGCCGGCAGATGATTTGTATATGTGAAAGTTTTTGCTCACAGGTTGATCTTTAGTGCCTGTATTATTCATGCTTTTAATTCAGGTCAGCGTATAGTTTATTGGTTTGTGGAATCCTGCAGTAATCGCTTTAGGTGAAGCATATTACTCCTGACGGCAGGAACTTATTGTTTGTTCAGTTGTTCTTTTACGTGGGTATACAGGATTAAAAGCCTGCCTGTTCGTTGTTCTTCGGGTATTCTGTCAAGCATGTCAAGGGCTTCCTGATATTGTTCTGTCAGTACGAAGGCATCAGCAAGATAGTTGAGCGTCTGGATGTCTCTCGGATACATATGCAAGGTCTCCTCAAAGAATCTGATGGCTGTGGCGTATTGCTCGTTTTGCATATGAAGTACCCCTAAGTTATTTGTGATGTATTTCCTATGTGGGTTATGGCGGTATGCTTCTGCAAAGGCATGCAATGCCCTGTTGCCATCGCCCAGTCTGGTATAGGCAAACCCTTCGAAAAAATATACCGGTACGGCCAGTGCATCTAGTGTTTTCCATGGGGTTTGCGCCCTTTGTGCTGCGTCGAGCATCCTGTCCCATTGTTCTGAGGCATTGGCATTTCTGGCGATACTAACATATTTTTCCTGATTGATATGTTCGTATGCAAATTTGGTTCCTGTTAACAGCAGCACCAGTAAGGGGAGTATAAATATGTTCCGGGAAACCATCAGGGGTTTGTTGGCAGGTTTGATCTGGTGATGCAGTGCTATGATGCCTGCCAGGTATATTGCCAGGATGATCTGGTGGTTCACCCGCTCAAGGGGAAAATCAAAAAAGGAGTTGACCATATAAGCAGTAAGACCACCAAAAATGCATAATGCCAAAATCTTTTCCGCTCTGTTTGTTTCACTTCTGACAATTGACCATATATAATAGAATGCCAGCGCAAATATCATCAGAAAAGCCAACAGCCCAAACACGCCCTTTTCTGATAGTACCCACAAGTAATCGTTATGGGGGCGTATCCAGTTTTCGTGGGCTTGATCGAAGGTATAATTGCCGTAATAGTGCTGCACTTTGATGGTGAAGTTGCCTGCGCCAACTCCGGTAAAGGGGTGGTCGGCGATCATCTCACGGGTGGCTCCCCATACTGAGAGGCGGGGGTTTTCAGTGTCAGTAAAGATAGAACGCACTCGCGACACGTAAATATTGTCTTCAGGCGTCATAATCAGAATCCCTGCAAATGCCAGGCCTCCACCTACCAGAATTACAGCCATTCCTTTACTTATAGAGGCTGGAAGGCCAAATTGTTTGTATTTGAGAATCAGAAATACCATAGTTATGGCGGTACCAACAAGGATGGCCAGATACACAGCGCGCGTTTGAAGAAGGAAGATCATCAGTACCGAAAGAACAAGCGAAATGATGGCTAGCATGCGCCAGTGGGTGCGAAAAACTACAACCCCGTAAATGATAAATGGGATCATAAGCAACACATAGTTCGCGTAGAGGTTTACATTCGACATCATCCCGGTAAGCCTTACTATATCACCGCGCGAGTGAAAACCAAATCCCAGTTCTGTCAGGTATTGAATATATCCTACCAACAGGACGATCAATGATCCAACAATAAAAAATCTTGTCAACCGGATTGGCCAGCCGGGAGTCTTTAAGAAGAGAAAACTTGCTAATGTCAGAAATACCAGGGTGGAAAATGTTTTCACCTGATCGTAAAAGCCTGCCGAGGCATTTATGGCAAACAACAACGATCCCATCCCAAGGATGAAAAGAAGAAAAAAAACTCCAAACAAAGGGTTTCGAAGAACAGAAAAATCAAGCTGATGGAAGCGCGTCTTATTAATGAAAACCAATGTTGTAAGAAACAGCAAAGAGTTCCATGCAAACAGTCTGGGAGCCAGTGTCGGATCCATTACTTTTTCAGAATAGATCATTGGCAATATGATCAGGCTGAATCCGAAAAAGACGAAAAACAAGCCTGGCCATAGCCGGGAGTCTTTCTTTTTGTGTTTCAATGCTTTTCTGCCCATAATGTCTCTTTATGGAATGGTAACAAACAACAAATATACATGATATGACAACAAGTTGGTGAATGACATATGGAAAAGTAATTTTCCATGCAGCATTCTGGCACTATATTACGTATTGATGTTGTGAACCCTTGCCGGGATATTGTATTGATATTACTGTCACCGGCCTGATACCGAATAATGAACAGATAAAACCCACATGTCGAAGATCCCGATTGTTCGAGGACAAACGTTTGACACACTTAAGCATGATTATTTTTCATGGGGGTCAAAAGTCGAAGGTCGAAGGTCAAAGGAAAAAAATAAACACATGAAGAAGTCCTTATTTGTTGTTGTATGTTCTCTTGGTATGTTACTTGTTGGGCTTGTTGGGTGCTCCGACAAGGAATATGAGGAAATTACCTACGAGGCCAATGTGCCTGTATATATGGGCTTCGAAGAGTTTCGAAGTTCGTTTCGTACATCGGATGCCCGGGACATTGAATATCCCGGAAAGATTTATTTTAAGGATAGCTATCTTTTTTTGAACGAAGTGAACAAGGGCATTCATGTGATCGACAACAGTGACCCGTCAACCCCTGAGAAGGTGGTTTTTTATGAGATACCCGGCAATGTAGATATTGCCATCAGGGGAAATATCCTGTTTGCCGACAGCTATATAGACCTGGTGGCTATCGATATCAGTGATATTCGCAATCCTGTGGAAGCGGGACGATTAGAGAATGCCTTTCCGCAGGTGATGCCGGAGTTTGATATGTACCTTCCTGTTGCAACTATTGACAGGAATCTGGGCGTTATTGTCGGATGGGAGGCCAGGATCGTTACCGAGAAGGTTCGTCCCGGATCATTCTGGCCGGGCCACTGGTGGCCGTGGCGGCACACCCTGGATGGGAATTTTGGGAGTCCGGAAGGAGGGAACATGCAGGCCGGGGTTGCCGGGAGCATGGCACGCTTTATGCTGCACGATCACTACCTGTATGCTGTCACCAACCCGTTTGTGTTAAAAACACTGGATGTATCGTCGCCGGTAAATATAGAAGTAATGGATAGCATTTCTACCTGGCGTGAGATGGAGACGCTTTTCCGGCATAAGGAACACTTGTTTATTGGCACCACTACAGGCATGCTGATCTATAGCCTGGAAAATCCGTCCAAACCAGAGTTCATTTCAAATTTTGATCATGTGAATGCCTGTGATCCGGTGGTGGTTTCCAACGATATTGCATACGTAACCCTTCGTACAGGCAATGCCTGCTGGGGAGCGTCCAACCAACTGGATGTGATCGATATTATCGACATACGCAATCCCCGGCTATTGAAGTCATACCCGATGTTCAACCCACATGGCCTGGGGGTGGACCACCCATTGTTGTTTATTTGTGATGGTGCTGACGGCTTAAAGGTGTATGATGCCACCAACCCGCTGGCGATTTCTTCCAATAAAATTGCCCATTTTAAGGATATTGATACCTATGATGTGATCCCTTTGGGAAATGTGCTGATGATGATTGGCCATGACGGCTTGTTTCAGTATGATTATTCTGATCCGGCCGACATAAAATTGTTGAGTCATATTGTTGTTAATTAGTCGAAGGTCGAAAGTCGAAGGTCGAAGGTCAAAGGATGTAGGGACAGGACTGGGCCTGTCCGACGAAGGTTTGAAGGATGCATTTGTAGGGGCGAAAAATCTTTCGCCCTGAAACTGATAGATACTGCTTACTTTTGTGTATTGGATTTATTGAAATGATGTTGGTGTACAGTATTCTATAATTCGGGCTGTTGGGAAAAGCACAATATACAGAGCAGGAGTTGATCCGGGGTTGCCGTAAGGGCAAGCGCCGCTATCAGGAATTGCTTTACAGTCACTTCTATGGCTTTGGGATGTCGGTTTGTTTGCGATACACCTACAGCCGCAACGATGCCCTGGAGGTGTTAAACGACAGCTTTATGAAGGTGTTTGAGCATATACAGACTTTTGACGAAACCAGGCCATTCAAGAGCTGGTTTCGGAGAATATTGGTAAATACGGCGTTGGACCATTACCGCTCCAACCGTAATTACCGGTTGTATTTGTCGTTTGATGAAGACCAGATGGAGCTTGCAGGCAAGTCTGATACCGGAAACCCGGAGGGATATGACCTGAATATATCTTCTGATCTTATACTGGGCTTGTTTAACCAAATGCCAGAACAATACCGGCTTACGTTTAACCTGTATGAGGTTGAAGGATACACGCACGACGAGATTGCCGGGATGCTCGGCATCTCTCCCGGCACGTCCAGATCCAATTTAAGCAGGGCAAAAAAAATGATTAAGATGTTGTACCAGGAGCGAATAGAACCAAACTGCAATGAAGCCATTTGACGAAAGCTTTGCGGAAAAGGTCAGGGAGGTTTTCGACCGCCATGACGAGCCTTTCGACCCCGCTGCCTGGGTGTCGATGCAGGCACGGCTGCGCGCCCGAAGAAAGGCCCGTGTCATCGCTTTGCTGTCTGTTGCTTCCAAAGCGGCTGCGGTATTACTGTTGCTTGGTGGGATGACCTGGTTGACCATGGTAACTTTCTTACCCGGTAAACCTGACATGGCTGAAAAGATGCTTACTGATGACACCCCGGCAATAAGCGGGCTTTCTGATCTTCAGACTGACCAGGACGATGACCGGCCAGTCGCCGATGAAACAGTGGTGCCTGGGTATTTGGACGAGGCTGTTTCTCCGGCAACGCTTGCCGAGTCATCTTCTTCCGAGGCACCTTCCGCCGGGAAATCATTTGCAGAGGGTTCAGAGGACCTCGTTGTGCCTGTTGACGATACTGTTGCTGGGATGTTACCTGCGAAAGAGGCAGATGATCGTGTATCTCCTGTTGATGAGACTGTTGCCGGTGTATTACTTGCAGAGGAACCAGATGAGCGTGTGTCACCCACTGGAAAAACAGGTGCAGGTGTTGACACGATGACCGGTATTTCGGATAGTCTGTACATGGCTGGTCCGGCTCATGGGGCTTCTGATGGCGCTTCAGAACATGCTGTAATATTGGCTGAACAGGAAAAACCTGATGTCGTTCTGACCGACCCGGCAGCTATGGCTCAGGTCGAAAGTACCGTTACGTCCGATACCCTGTCATTGGTTGGTATAACTACAGACCCATCCTACGAATATATGAAACCTGACATATCTCAAGGACGGGATGTTCTTTCAGGCCAGCCGGTTAATGGCATGGGTGCCTCCTCAGTCGGGCGGTTACACTGGAGTGTGATGGCCGGATCGATGCTTACCTATGCAGAGCAGCAGTTGGCCAGCGGACTGGGTTTTTCGGGCGGGGTCATGTCTGAGTACAGGGCCTCATCTTTGTTTAGCGTTTCTTCGGGGTTGGCGTTGGCCTATCAGCAGTTTGAAGTCGACGGCATGCCATTAAGACAAAGACTGTCGCGGGCGGAATATGATTACTTGCCCGATAATTTTTCCGCAAGAACCGTTGGCAACCAATCCTATGAACTTCTTGCCCTGGATATTCCGGTCAACGTACAATATTATTTTAGTGAAGTGACGAGAAGTCAATGGTATGTTTCGGCAGGTTTCTCTTCGCTGCTATACCTTCAGCAACGGGTATCCGGCACGGAGATTGCCTATATAGAGGCCGACTATTACGATGCTGCGTTAGGTTCCAACCGCACCATGAATTATGCCTCCGAGGTACAAACAGAGTCAAATTACGATGCCTTTACCCGTTTTGATTTTGCACGCCTGCTGAACTTGTCTGTGGGCTATGAGATCAAGCAGGAGAAAAGCACTGCAATCATTGAACCCTATATCAAATACCCACTGGGCACGCTGAGCAGCAGAAATATAAAAATGGGCATGGGTGGTGTGAGGCTGAGGCTACGGTTTGGACATTGAAAAAACCGCCTGTTGGCTCAATTTTGCCCAGATATTGTTGCCATTATTCCTATATCTTTAGTACATTTGAAGAATGCCTGTCGGCTGTTTTCGTGCAGGTATCATATGATTAGATGTATGAAAAAATCTTTTTTGGTTGAGAAGCAGTCTGGTGAAAAGGAAGTTTTTTCGCCTGAGAAGCTACAGCAGTCGCTGTCACGTTCAGGTGCCAGCCAGCAACTAATAGCTAAGGTTGAAGAAGCCCTGCGTCCTCACATGTATGAAGGCATTAACACTTCTGAGATATACCGGAGGGCCTTTCAACTTCTCCGGAAATTGAAACGATCAAATGCTGCCCGGTATAGTCTCAAAAAAGCCATCATGGAGCTGGGGCCATCGGGTTATCCATTTGAGCGTTTCGTGGGTGCTGTGCTGGAGAAATTGGGGTACGAGGTGGAGGTAGGGCAGGTGGTTCAGGGACATTGTGTGCAGCATGAAGTTGATGTGGTAGCCCGCGACAGCAAGGTACAGTTTATGGTGGAATGCAAGTATTACAACAACCAGGGTAAATACTGCAACGTACAGGTGCCGTTATATATAGATTCGCGCTTTAAGGATATTGAGAAGCGCTGGAAGACCCATCAGGCCAACCAGGGGCTTGACTTTAGCGGGTGGGTTGTCACCAACACACGTTTTACGTCTGACGCCATGGCATACGGCAAATGCGCCGGCCTGCACCTGGTCAGCTGGGATTATCCGCGGCACCAGGGCCTGAAAGACATGATCGAACATTCAGGCTTGTTTCCGGTAACTGTGCTGACCTCCCTGAATATCAAACAGAAACGAATGCTTCTGGATGAAGGTGTGGTGCTATGCCGTCAGCTAATGGAAAAGCCCGGTGTGCTGGATACCCTTGGTTTAACCAGGCCTAAAAAGCAGAATGTGTTGGACGAACTGGATGAAGTGGTAGGGGAGTAGTTAGTGCACCATCGAAAATATTCTCAATCCCATACAACGGATAAACATTTATACCCGAATAACTTGCAAAGTTTTCAAGTGAAATCCTGACCCCACTTTCCCGGTTTTTTTCTTTAAGAAACATCCACATACTCTGCATCTTACCCTGGCTGCCCGACTTTACCTCAACAGGTATGATGTTTTCTGATTCTTGTATGATATAGTCCACTTCGGCAGTGCTTCCCCGTTTTTCGCGATGCCAGTAATATAACTGGGTTTTATTCCGGGGATTTTGGTATTTCAGTATTTCAGTTCCGGCAAATTGTTCGGCAAGATGCCCTTTATTGATGGTTTCAAAATTTTCGGCCAGTAAATGTTGCGAAAGTTCAAGTCCCAACATGCGTTGAAATATCCCGTGGTCAAACATGATGACTTTAAACTTTTTATGATTTACTCCTGCACCAATTGGAATGCCATCAGCGCTGCTGTGCTTTATTTTATGAACCAGCCCGGCCATTTCGAGTAATGTCAGGCATTCATGTATCTGATTATGCTTAAGGGTTTCAGATGCTTTTGCGATGGTGAATTTATTTCCCGATTGTGCTGTAACAGCCTGAAAAATCTCTCTGAGCCTATAAGCAGGCACACGCTTCTTGTATTTCGCAAAGTCATCATCCAAACCGGTGATCAGCTGATCCAGAACTTTTTGTGCTTTCCTTAATTCACCGGTTCTGATAAATGTGTCAACAACTTCGGGCATGCCGCCCGTGATGAGAAATTGTTTCAGGTAATTGATTAGCTTATGATGAAAAACTTCGTTAAGTGGGTTTTCAGGACTGCATTTTCTGAGTAATTCATAAAGTTGCTGTTCCTGTTTCGCCCAGAGGAATTCTGTGAACGACAGTGGGTACATAAACAGAAACTGTATGCGACCCACCCCAAAAGATGGGATTTCCTTTAATGCGAACTCAAGAAGTGATCCGGCAGCAGCCAAGTGCAAACCCGGACGCTTTTCATAGAAGAATCTTAAGGATGAAATGGCAGGCAAACAGGCCTGAATCTCATCAAAAAACAACAGGGTTTGCCCATCGCGTATTGGAACATTGTAGTAGGCGGACAGGTTATTGCATATCTCATCAGGATTCAGGTCGCCATTAAAAAATGTATGTACAGACTTATCCATCTCAAAATTAATCTCAAGATAGTGGGTAAATTTTTTGCCGGTTTCGCGTAATGAATAGGTTTTGCCTACCTGTCTGGCACCTCTCAAAAGCAGCACTTTTCGCTGCGGATCATCCACCCACTCGTTGATGTATTTCATTATTGATCTTTTCATGCTGATATTGAAGGTTATAGCACCTATAATATAACTATATCAGGGCAAAGATACGAATAAAACGTATAAATGTCAGGGCATGATCAGGAATAAAATTACAAAAAATCAGGTGAAACTCTGGCAGTGCGGTGGGTTCCCAAGGTCATTTCTTGGAGGGGATGAACAACATAGTTATTCCTGGAGGGAAAATTTCATCCTAAAATTTTTGGAGAGGGATATCTCAAATTACGGATTCAACATTCCACCGGTAACACTCAGGCGATTCTGGCTGATGCTCGCGCATTATAATGGCCAGATATGGAATGGTGCCGAATTTGCTCAAGCCTATTGATCCGAATTCGTTCCAATCGTTGGCTTCCCACGCAAATAACCTATCCTGTATTATTCATGCAGGTTAGACAAGGTTTCAATCAACTTACTCATACCTGATTTTTCACAAAAGTATAAAATGTGGGGCATGATTTTTTTCAATGTTGGTTTATATTTTCATTTTTTTCTTTGTGTCCTTTGCGAGCAATATATGTCGTTATTTTAATGTCCGCAGAAATATGTAGATTTGCTCATCGTGTTTATTTCTACGTACAAGTCAACCAATTATAGAATCTATTTTTGCAATGACAGTAATCTCAACCTCAATACCTTTCTGAAAAAATGATTAGAATGACCCAAAAACTAAAACTATTTGCGGAATGGAGTCTTGCGGTTCTGGGCTCATTTCTTTTGTTTGGTTCTTTAACGATGTGTGGAGCGGACGAAAAGACTGCAAAAATTATCGAGCAGATTGACATCGCGTCGGTCTGGTCGGTACACATGGCCGGGCCACCGGAGCTCCTTACCCGTGACGGCCGTCAATATGTTGCATATTTTGATCACGATCGTTTCCTTACCTTAGCCCAGCGGGAATTGGATTCCTACGAATGGCAGTATCACCG
>SKYG01000101.1 GCA_007128045.1 Bacteroidales bacterium
CTCTGCCACCGTTTGAGCCAATGAAGTCCCGGATGGCTCAGATGAGCCATTACCAGCAACGATAAAAGCGTAGCCATTGGGTGTATCAAAAGCGTGATGAATATGCCGGGGTAACTGCCCCATTTTATTTACATGGATGTGTCCGGCATATTCAAAATATCTTAGCTTTTTTGTGGACATAGACACAGACAAGTTTTGTATAAAAATACAACATTATAAGAAATACCAAGCCATCCAACCAAGTAAATATACCAGATATAGGCTGCTATATACCTGTATAGGCGTGTTGACACATCTGTACAAAATCTGCAACACACATCTGCTCAGCACGTTTGCCACCCCATGCTGCGGGCAAGGCATCCCAATTAATGGCAACCGGCTTCAGCGCATTGCGAAGTGTCTTTCGTCGCTGGTTGAAGGCAGTCTTTACTACCCGAAAAAACACGTTCTCATCGCAATCAAGCTGAATCCGTTCCTTTCTCTGCATCCTGATAACTACGGATTTAACTTTGGGTGCAGGAATAAACACCTTTTCGCCAACGTAAAACAGCAACTCAACATCATAAAATGCCTGGGTTAACACACTCAATATCCCATAGACCTTACTGCCAGGTTCTGTCACGATTCTCACACCCACTTCACGCTGAAACATCCCCACCAGTTCGGGAACCAGTTGACGGTTTTCGAGCACCTTAAACAAGATTTGAGTAGATATATTGTAGGGGAAGTTACCGATTACAGCAAAGCGATCCCCATCAAAACACTTACTCAGATCGAGTTTAAGAAAGTCAGCATGAATAATGCGGGGGTGAAAGTCTTTTAAGGATTCCTTTAGAAACGCAACGGATTCATCATCCACATCAACGCCGGCCCAATGGTAAGCAGGGTTAGTGATCAACCACTTTGTTAGCGCCCCTGTTCCCGGCCCTACTTCTAAAACATGGGAATAGCCACCAAAACCAGTCAGGCTGGCAGCAACCTTTCTGGCAATGTTCTCATCATGCAGAAAATGTTGCCCCAAATGTTTTTTTGGTCGGAGGAAGTGGTTCACAAAAATCCCTTGTTTTGAACTATTTTTTCTCGTCGGATATATGGGTATCAGTTGATCAGGTCTCCCCTGAGTGCACGGAAACGGTTCCGGGCTGCCAGGTTATTCAGACTCCCTGGGTAATCGATCATGATTTTCTGATATAACGACATCGCCTTCTCATGATCTTCAAATAGTTCCTCATGTAGCATGGCCCGTTTAAAAAGGGCCTCATCAGCGAGCAGCCCACGGGGAAATTGTTCAACAATTCTGGCAAGCAACGCATCGGCCTCAGCGTATTGACGCTTAATCAGATAAATTTCGGCTTTGGCAAAGATCACATCATCAACGATAGGATGTGCAGGAAATAGGCTGAGCAGAGAATCCAATGACACCAATGCTTCATCGTGCCGGTTCATAAAAATAAGTTTTTCAGCCCTGGCATACCTTAGCAATGCTTCTGTATTTCCATCAAAGCCAATATTATCCTGTATCCTCAGCGAAAGTCTCATGGCATCATTTGCGATCAGTCGCGAAGTGGCAGCCTTAAGTACGTCAAGCTGGGCGCGGGCCCAATCAAACTCTCCTATATAAAAAGATAAGCGGGCATTCTTAAAACGGGCCTCGTGGGCCAAAGGGTCGTCTCTGAATGTCTTATCCACCTCAGCGTACAATAAGGTGGCATCCCACACATCTCCGGTCAGCACCAGAATATCAGCCAGTTCAATACGACATTCAGCCCGTACCCTGCTACTTACCTGAGGAATATTTAACGTACTGTTTAATAAGTCTATAGCATGATCCGTATTGTTTAGATAGAAGGCCTGCAGCTTTGCCAGGTTACGCACCAGCCGCACCGTAACAGCATTAACTCCCAACTCTTCGAGTGCGTTGTTGTAGTCTTGTTCAACAGCGAGTAATTCTTCCGTTTCATAATTGTAGGAAGAGGTGATGGCCCGAAACCGTGCATCGAGAAATCCGGCCAGGCCCTCCATATAATAGGGTGCCTCCCTGCCTTTATCAAGGATATACTGATAAGCCTGCGCTGCTATGTCATACTGCTGGTTGTCGGTGCTCAGCCTTGCCACTTCAAGTACCCTTTCACCATCTTCACGAAACCTGCGATCCAGTGCCCTGGCTTGCATCAGAGCCATCCGGAAATCTTTTTGCTGAACAGACAGCCATAGCAACATTTCAGGATACAAGGCGTTATTGGGATCAGACTGGGCACGGCCGAGTAACAGCCCCCTGAGGGCATCATTTCTGGAGAAATTCGGATCATTGGATATGGCATCCTGAAGTATGCCCCTCACCTGCTCTGCCTGATCCACATTTTCTTCAAGATAGGTCAGGTACTCATTCATCATTGCCCTGAAGTTACCCATGCGTTCGTATACAGGAGCCAGGCGAAGGTGAAGTGGCTGGGAGGCACCAAGTAATTTTCTCCCCTGCAGGTATGTCTCAACCACCCTGTCGGTGTACCCCCTCTGGTTAAAGGCCTCTGCCAGGTTAACGACATGATGTAAGTCGGCACTCAGATCATTGATCAATCCATCAAACTGCCGCCTTGACTGCCGTGAATTTCCGGAGCGTTCCATAACCCATCCCATATCTACCTGAAAGCGAACCTGCTCAGGATTATCTCTGATCTGACTGCGAACCAGCCTTTCAGCCTTACGATAGTCTTCGAGCTCCAGCAGACAAACCAGGTAGTTGTTGTAAATAACCGGGGTGGGCCTTTCATTAAAAAGGTCTTCGTACAACACCACCGCCCGCTCATAATCTCCTTCACGGAAATACTGACCGGCGAGTAATTCATCGGTATTATCGACTGTTGTGGGTGCATCATCAGCACCATCAAGGCGTATTACCTGACCATCGGCACCCTCTGTCACAACATCCTGAGAGAGGGCTGAAACAGAAACAGCCAATACAATAAGGCAACTAAGAATAAAATGATTCATAAAAATAAGTAGCTAAAGAACAACACTAACCTGAATAAGAAGCATGAATCATCCAGGCTAAGGTAGAACGTTTTTACCAGAAAAATGTTTTAGCCGGCTATGGTTATCCTGTCGAAGTGGGTATAGGGGCGCAATGCTTCAGGGATACCTATTCCATCCCCAGACTGATTATTCTCGAGCAATGCCGCGACGATCCTGGGAAGTGCCAGAGCGCTTCCATTTAAGGTATGAGCCAGGGTATTCTTGCCGTCAGCACTACGGAAACGCAATTTCATCCGGTTCGACTGAAAGGTTTCAAAGTTTGAGATAGAGCTAACTTCAAGCCAGCGCTGCTGAGCCGCAGAATACACTTCCATGTCGTAGGTCAGTGCCGATGCAAAGCTCATGTCGCCCCCACAAAGTCTGACAATTCTGAATGGCAGTTCCAGTTTACGAAGTAAGCCGGTTACATGCGAAACCATTTCCTCCAGTACCAGGTAGCTTTTTTCGGGATGGGCAATCTGAACGATCTCTACCTTATCGAACTGATGCAATCTGTTTAACCCGCGAACATCTTTACCATACGACCCTGCCTCTCTTCTGAAACAGGAAGAATAGGCCGTGCTTTTTACCGGAAGCTCACTCTCATCGAGAATGATATCGCGATAGAAGTTGGTGACAGGCACTTCGGCTGTAGGGATCAGATACAATTTATCGATAGGCACAAAATACATTTGCCCGTCTTTATCAGGAAGCTGTCCGGTGGCAAATGCCGATGCCTCGTTAACGAGCAGAGGAGGCTGAAACTCCGTATAGCCGGCAGCAACAGCTTCATCCAAAAAGAATGCGATCAATGCACGTTGCAGCTTGGCTCCCTGTCCCTTGTAAACGGGAAAACCAGCACCTGTAATTTTTGTACCAAGCTCAAAATCAACAAGGTCATACAAACGGGCCAAGTCCCAATGAGGTACCGCGTTATCATCAAGAACGGGCACTTTCCCTTCACGTAATACCACCTCATTGTCGTCGGGCGTTGTGCCAGCGGGAACAGACTCGTGTGGCAGGTTCGGAAGCTGTACGAGCAGCTCATCCTGTTCTGTTGTAAGGGCATCAAGTGTATCCTGCAGTTCCTTGGATTGAGCCTTTAATAAGGCACTTCGTTCTTTCAGGATGCCGGCCTCTCCGGCATTTCCCTGCTGGTATAATTCGCCAATCTTTTTTGCCAGCAATTTACCCTCCGCCAGCAGATCATCGAGTTGCTTGGTGGTTTGGCGTCGGTCAGAATCCACATCCAATAATCTGGATACAATACTGCTTGCGTCAAAATTTTTGGTTCTCAATCGCTCAATAACATCTGCTCCATTATTGCGAATTACTTGTATTTCAATCATTGCCAGGTTTGTCTTGAAAGGTTATCGTTTAAGGTTGCTTAGCAGGTCTGCTTAAAAAGAGACAAAAATAAGCATAAATATCAAAAAAAAATCCTGCCGTGGCAGGATTGTCAGTATTTATAATAAGACCGTTCCCAACACTATTATGTTGCTTCAGTAGGTTCAACCGACACATACGACTTGTTTCCGGCTTTTTTCTTAAAAACGACTGTCCCATCAGTAAGTGCAAATAAGGTATGGTCTTTGCCCATGCCTACATTCACTCCGGGATTATGGGTTGTTCCCCTTTGTCTGACGATGATATTGCCGGCAATGGCTACCTGACCACCAAATAACTTCACACCTAGTCGTTTACTATGTGATTCGCGGCCATTGCGGCTGCTACCAGCTCCTTTTTTGTGTGCCATGAGAATTTATTTTAGGAAGTTCAATGAATACTAATTAACAGGTACTTGATCAGGCAAGTATTTCTTCTATCTGAATCTGAGTTAACGGCTGCCTGTGGCCATTCTTTTTCTGATACCCTTTCCTTCTTTTCTTTTTGAATACCAGAATTTTATCAGCCTTGACATGGGCCAGCACCTTTGCTTTGATGGTTACACCATCAACAACAGGGGTGCCTACCTGTATGTCAGAGCCATTAGCAAACAGCAACACCTGATCCAGCTCTATCTCGCTGCCTTCTTCGCCGGTCATCAGGTTTACAAAGAGTTTCTGGTCCTTCTGAACCTTAAACTGCTGACCGCCTATTTCAACAATTGCGTACATTATCTTCGTTGAATTAAAATGAGTTACTTCATATATTGGGGTGCAAAGATAAATAAATTTTCAATTGTCGCAATGAATTATTTAAAAAAAACACTGAAAAGCGCAGAATAAAAACCAGCAAAAGCGTTACAATTGGCGTATCCTCCTGTAAACGCACTGTTTGCTGGAGCAAAGTGTACATGGGTATTCACGGTAGGTTACCTCGTGTCCTATGCCAATTACCCCGCTGATAGACTTGACAGGCTGCATCAATGCTGATGGCGTAAGTGTTACGCCGCAGGTAATGTTCTGAAACAGGGAAAACAATTTGTGCTGGTCGGCTACATTCCAATTGCAGTAGCCGGGGCTATAGCGGTTGGTTATGCGGTAAGTTTCCTTTTCAGCATCCTGTTTCAGGATTTGTTGTATGCGGTCTCCTGAAGCTTCAGCGATTGCGCTACCCATCACATCATACACATACCCTAGCACCGGATTCTCACCCTGCAGCAATTGTGTGCATTTATCGCTGATGGTTTTACCTGCCGTGCAAATAAAAAATGCGAGGCGTTCAGACCCATTAAGCTCATTGCAAACAGTTCTGCCAACCTGCAAATCAATTTCCCCGGCTATGACCTTTCCATGCTGATCATCTATCTTCACCTGATCCACAATCCGAAAAACAGCCCTGATGTCCTGGAGAGATTCAGAGAAATGCAATGCCTCCTGGAGGTAGCTGGCAAATGGTTCCGGCAAGTCGTACCTGGTGAATCCAAGTATTGAAACCACTTCATCAAGGTCTATAACCAACTCATCAAACTGAATATGAAATTCCTTCATACTGCCCCCTTTAACCATTCAGTGCTTGAATATCCTTCATGATAGATGCTTCCAGTTCACTTCGGGGAGGTATCTGGCTAATAAAAGAGGCCTTGCCATTGATACAAATTGTGGGAACATTTTTTACTCCCAGCGCCATCATCATTCTTATTCCGTTTATATCCTTAATTTTATGTTCACTGATAACGACTTTGTCGCCAAATCCAGCCGCGGCCTTATTCACAGCTTCCATCATATACTGGCATGGGGCGCATGAACCCGAATCGAGAGTGATTACATCAATCACTACTTTATCAGCATGCCAATGACCATCAAGACTCAATGGTTGAAGTGAAGAGCTGTGCTCCATGTTGCGCGTGGCTTCCTGTATATACTCATCATGCACCAACGTGGATACTGCCTGCAGGTTTTCGACAGGTGTGTCCATCGGCAGGTCACAACCCGGTGCAAGAATAAACCCTTCTTTTCCGGCAAGGTCTAAGCATCCAAGAGCTTCTTTGCGTGCATCCAGTTCATCGCCAAGCAACAAAACACTGGTAAGCTTCAGGTTACCTCCAAAACTAATTCCTTTTTGCAAGGCAATATCTTTCACATAATCGAGCGGAATATTTTCATCGATAGAAATGTTGTCGGGAAGGCAATCACACATCACTTCAATATTTTGCTGGGCATGTCCGCAAACAAAGAATGAACTGTATTTTTTGTTTTTCCTGATGGTCTCAAAAATTTGTGTTACAGGGGAAGAAACAAATGTCTTGAACGATTCGGGGTCTATCTGGCTGGTCATAGGATCAACCACGGCAATTACATCGCATCCGGCGTCTATCAGTAATTGTGCGTGCTTATCCCCGACCTTGCTGCAAAAAGCCATCAGGTCATGAACATATTCCGGGTCTTCAAAGAGTTTCATGAAAACCTCCGTCCCCAGCAGATGCAATGCAAGGGTAAACGGGCCGGTAATCAGCCCATATAATGCAATGTCAGGATATGTTTCGCGCAACCTCCTGGTTGCCTCCAACACGATCGGTATGCGTCCGTCTGTTTCTTCCGGGATACTCAACTGGTCTAGGGTAGCCCCCTCTGCCAATGGATGAGACACCACCGCGGGAGGATTATCATCGTTCCAGACAAGTTTGCAACCCAGGATTTCCGCCTCTATTTGCAGGTCGAACACCACCGGTATGCCGTCAGGATTGTATAACTCTATAGCCTTGCCGATACCCTCTACGATATGGGCCGATGATGTCAGATAGGTTTTTGCATCAACCCCGACAAGCCTGGCGCCATGTACCCCTACAAATGGCACCCATGGCACCCTGTTAACACCTTCCAGCCTGAAAGCTTTCTCCAATAACTGCATTCCTTTGTCGCTCATAAAAACTTCTGGTTTAAAAATTCAACGACACCTTGTGGGTCAGCGGAGTAATTATCAGCACCAATTTTTTCACAAAACTCTTCACTAACAGGGGCCCCTCCAATTGCAATCAGGGTCTCAGGCATGGCAGCTTTGATTTCATTGGTGATCTTTTGCATGTTAACCATCGTTGTGGTGAGCAATGCTGACAGACCGACAACAGCTCCCGGGTTCTCCTCAAGGGCCTCGATAAATGTCTCAGCACTTACATCGGTACCCAGATCAATCACTTTGTAACCACTTCCTTCTACCATCATCGCCACAAGGTTTTTACCGATGTCATGCAGGTCACCCAATACGGTGCCAATAATAAATGTACCCTTTTGCTTTGCTGCCCCGGATAGAAAATGTGGCTTTAAATGCAGCAGGGCGGTACTCATGGCTTTGGCCGACATAAGCACCTGTGGCACGAACACTTTGTTCTCTCTGAACTTCCGGCCAACCTTCTCCATTCCCGGCATCAACCCTTTAGTCAACACATCCTGAGGCGGAGTCCCTTCTTGCAATGCTTTAGCGGTTAGTTCATCGGCTCCTTCCAAACCCTTCATCTGGGGTGGATAGGGAGAGGCCAGGTTTATCTTGCCGAACTCAATACAGTCAGAAATCTTTTCCAATAACTCATTCATAGCAAATACATGTTTATGTCCGGCAACAAAAGTATTATGTGCTTAAAAAATATAAAATAGTCTTTTTTCATATAAAAATGTAAAATATTACTTTTACATCTCAAACCGCATAAAAGTTGTTTGACACAACGGAGAATTAGTAAGGGTGCCAGGCACCTCTGAACCACATTATAAGTCATGATCATAAAAAAACGCTTTTACAAACTGCCCTCCTACATTATCGATGAGCAAAGGCTCAATCCGCTCACCAATGATCTGCATTTGTGTGAGCTGACAGAATATCTGATCAAAAAGGATACACTCTGGTCGGTAAACACCAAACTTAATGATCATTTGCTGATATTTTGCACCAAAGGAGGGGGCTTTATACAAATTTCCAATGATTCGGTACTTATTGGGGAGAATCAATTTTGCATTATCCCTAAAGGTTTTATGTTTAAATTTCAGTCTGGAAACACAGGAACTTGTGTACTGCTCACCTGTATGTTTAATGGGAAGAAAACCCATATCATGGAGAAGGATTTTACTGTGGTGCGCGACTTAATCCCTTCTGTAAACAATATGGTAGCCAATCGGTTCATGTTGTTTGATGAGTTATTCAACAACCTAAACCGGGGATACTACAAAGCCAATTATCAGTACATTAATTTCTGTTTCGGCCATTTACTGGCCACTTTCCTTTATGCCAGCAAAACAAGTGATGATTTCATGGAAGAAGATAATCCCGGGATAAGCCGGGCTATCTATTTTATGGAGCAGAATTTAAACAGAAAAGTCACCTTGCCGGAGATTGCTGATGAGGCAGGATACTCACCTTCTTACCTGATTACCATCTTTAGAAAAATAACAGGCTACAGTCCTTTAAGTTATTATTCCCACCTAAAAATAACCAAAGCATGTGAATTCCTGGATTTCAGCAAATTAAAAATCAAGGAGATTTCTTTTATGCTGGGATATTCAGATCCGTATTATTTTTCAAAGGATTTCAGAAAAAAAATGGGTGTTTCTCCAAGGCATTATCGGGCAAGGGTTTTAAAGAAGTAAAACATAGGATAAAAGTTTAAAATATTTTATTACCTTTGCAATCCGTTTTAACAAGCCTGTCAGAATACAGGCTAAGAATGGAATTTTTTATTCATAACATTTTTAAACAAACCACAATGGTAAGACAGTACGAAACCGTTTTCATTATGACTCCC
>SKYG01000015.1 GCA_007128045.1 Bacteroidales bacterium
GGATTGCAAAATAGCAATAATTTTGCGAGTGATAAAGCAAAGACGTATTTTTGTAAGACAATCTATCCTACGATGATCAATAAGCAGTTAATCAATCCACAGAGCATTGTGGTTGTTGGTGGTTCCAACGATGTTTCCAAACCTGGCGGCAAGGTGCTGAAAAACTTGCTGGATGGTGGGTTTTCCGGCGACCTGTACGTTACCAACCCCAAGGAAGATGCGGTTCAGGGAGTGACATGTTTTCGTGACCCTGCCGGGGTGCCTGACGTAGACCTGGCCATCATTGCCATTGCTGCACGATTGGTGCCTGATGTGGTTGAGCTGTTGGCCCGGGAGAAGAATACCCGTGCCTTTGTAGTGCTTTCTGCAGGTTTCAGCGAGGAAAGCATGGAGGGTACCTTGCTGGAGCAGCGGTTGGTTAACATTGTTGATTCTGTAAACGGTACCCTCATCGGGCCAAACTGTATCGGTGTTCTTACTCCACATCATCATAGTGTGTTTACCTATCCCATCCCCGAGCTTGATGCAGCGGGCTGTGATTTTATTTCCGGGTCTGGAGCGACGGCCTGCTTCATCATGGAGTCGGGCATTCCCAACGGCCTGCGTTTTGCCAGCGTCTTTTCGGTAGGTAACAGCGCACAGACAGGTGTCGAAGAGGTGCTCAGGTATATGGATGAGTCGTTTGATCCGTTAACAAGCTCACGTGTCAAAATTCTGTATATAGAAACCATCAGCAAGCCACACATGTTGTTGAAACATGCTGCCTCACTGAACCGGAAGGGTTGTAGGATCGCGGCTATCAAAGCGGGCAGCTCCGATGCCGGCAGTCGCGCTGCCACCTCGCATACGGGAGCCCTGGCCGGTTCCGACCTGGCTGTCGAAGCCTTGTTCCGCAAAGCCGGCATCGTACGTTGCCACAGCCGCGAAGAGCTGGTAACGGTGGCATCGGTGTTTATGCATCCGGAGCTGAAGGGTAAAAACCTGGCAGTGATCACCCACGCAGGTGGTCCTGCCGTGATGCTTACCGACGCGTTGTCGAACGGAGGCCTGTCGGTGCCGCATATAGAATCTCCGGTAGCCTGGAAGTTACTCGACAAGCTGCATCCGGGCTCATCGGTGGCCAACCCGATCGATTTTCTGGCAACAGGTACCGCTGAACAACTGGGTATCATCATTGACTTTACAGACAAGCACTTTGATCAGATAGACGGCATGGTAGTCATATTTGGCACGCCCCGCTTGTTTCCTGTTGATGATGTATATGATATGCTCGACCAAAAGATGCGAACATGTGGAAAGCCGATCTTTCCGGTGCTCCCAAGTGTGGTTACGGCACGAGAGGAAGTGGGCAGATTTATTGCAAAGGGTCGTATCAACTTTCCTGACGAGGTAAACCTTGGCAAGGCCCTGGCCAGAGTTTATCATACGCCCCCACCTGTTGCCGGAACAGAGCCCCCTGCAGGGGTAAATAATGACTTGATACGCGCTGTTGTCGACAGGAATGCTGATGGTTATCTCCAGCCCGGAGAGGTTCAGGCCTTGCTCGACGCTGCAGGCATACCCCGTGCGGGCGAGGCGGTGTGTACTACCTATGAAGAGGCTGTAAATGAAGGCCTTCGTTTGGGGTTCCCGCTGGCGATGAAGGTGGTGGGGCCAGTGCATAAATCTGATGTGGGCGGTGTGGTGCTAAATATTGCTGATGAAGAGCACCTTGGAATGGAGTTCGAACGGTTGATACGGATTCCTGATACTACCGCCGTCTTGCTGCAACCGATGCTATCAGGTACCGAGCTGTTTGCAGGCGCCAACTATGAGAAACCTTTCGGTCATATGATCCTTTGCGGGATGGGTGGTATCTATATCGAAGTATTCAGGGATGTGGCCCATGCCTTGTCGCCCATCTCTCATGACGAAGCCCTGGGTATGATCAGTAGATTAAGGTCCTATAGCATGTTTAAAGGAGTGCGCAACCAGCAAGGCATCGATGAAGATGTGTTTGCTGATATCCTGGTGAGATTATCTGCCCTGGTAGAATGTGCCCCTGAAATTGCTGAAATGGACCTGAACCCTTTGCTGGGCAAAAATGATCAGGTGATCGCCGTAGATGCGCGTATCAGCCTGAAGAAGAACTGATTCAGTATTGACACTCCAGAATATTTAGTGTCTGAACGATAATGTCCGATTTCTGCGTTATGCTTGTTTTGAAAACAGTCATTTACAAGAGTAAACTCCTTGGTTTTCAAAACTGCGCAAGCCTTGAACTCGAACATTATCGTTCAGACACTTGACTTTATGGACGGACTCTAATTAGTGTCTATCCAAACAATTCAACAATTCAACACCTCAACAATTCAACAGTTCAACAATTCAACAGTACCTCCTTTAGGTAATGTGCGGTGTATCCATTATTCTGGGATATAACTTCTTCCGGGCTGCCCTGTGCAATGATTTGTCCGCCGCGGTCGCCGCCCTCCGGGCCCAGGTCGATGATATGATCGGCAACCTTGATCACATCCATATTATGTTCTATCACCACCACGGTATTTCCTCTGTCGACCAGTCTGTTCAGCACCTCCATCAGCACGCGGATATCTTCAAAATGCAAGCCTGTTGTTGGTTCATCGAGGATGTAGAAGGTTTTTCCTGTATCGCGTCTTGACAGTTCGGCGGCCAGCTTAACACGCTGGGCTTCACCACCAGACAGGGTCGTGCTGCTCTGGCCGAGGGTAATATATCCCAGTCCTACATCCTGTAACGTTCTGATCTTCTGCACAATGTTTGGTATATGCTCAAAAAACACCAGGGCCTGGCTGATACTCAGGTTCAGCACATCATTGATATTTTTCCCTTTAAACCGTACTTCAAGGGTTTCACGGTTGTACCGCTTGCCCTGGCAGTCTTCACAATGTACATAGACATCTGGCAGGAAGTTCATCACGATGGTTCTCACACCCGCACCCTGGCATGTTTCGCAGCGTCCACCTTTCACGTTAAACGAAAAACGGCCGGGCAAATACCCTCTCACCTGTGCTTCCGGCAGAGAGGCAAAAAGTTTGCGGATATCATCAAAGACCTTAGTATATGTAGCCGGGTTAGACCGGGGAGTTCTGCCGATAGGCGACTGGTCTATCTCAATAACTTTATCGATATATTGGATCCCCTCGATGGCCTTATGTGGGAGCGGTTGTGCTTCAGACCGGTAAAAGTGTCTGCTAAGTATCGGGTATAATGTTTCGTTAATTAAAGATGATTTGCCACTCCCTGACACCCCTGTCACACAAATCAATAGTCCGAGCGGAAGTTCCAGGGGCATGCCCTTCAGGTTATGCCCGGTGGCTCCGAATAGTGACAGTTTTTGTCCGTTGCCTGTCCGGCGCGTTGCGGGCAGCGGCACTTCCTTTCTTCCGGTCAGGTAGTCGGCAGTGATGGTATGCTGCTGCATGATATCTTCTGGCGTTCCCTGTGCAACAATCTTACCACCATTTACCCCTGCCCCGGGCCCAATATCTACCACGTGGTCAGCAGCCATGATCATGTCGCGGTCATGTTCTACTACGATAACCGAATTGCCAAGGGCGCGAAGGTTCTTCAGCGATTGTATCAGCCTGTGGTTGTCGCGCTGATGCAGGCCGATGCTGGGTTCATCAAGAATATACAGAACCCCGGTAAGCTGCGAACCTATCTGAGTGGCCAGCCTGATGCGTTGGCTCTCACCACCGGAAAGGCTTTTGGCAGGTCTGTTCAAAGACAGGTAATCCAGGCCGACGTCAAGCAAAAATCCCAACCTGAGACTTAACTCCCGAAGCACTTCAGATGCGATGCGCTGTTTGCGGGGTTCCAGGCTGCCAGGCATGTTATCGACCTCCTCTCTAAGGCTCAGCAAATCCAGCTCTGCAAGGTCAGCAATGCTTTTACCAGCTATAAAGAAATGTAAAGATTCCTTTTTCAGGCGTTTGCCATGACATTCCGGGCAGGCTTTCTGCCGCATAAATGTGCCTGCCCAGCGCCGGACAGAACCGGATGTGCTTTCATCAGCCTGGTTGGAGATAAAGTTAACAATTCCTTCAAAATTCAATGAATAGGTGCTGGTAACCCCGAGGCTTTCATGCTTTACCTTAAATACCTCATCCGACCCATAAAGTATTGTATTGATGGCTTCATCGCTCCATTCACCGATGGGCGTATCCAGGCCAAAGCCATACTTTAAACCGATAGCTTCCAACTGTTTGGTGACCCAGGCATTTTTTGTGTTTGCCATGGGTGCTATTCCTCCTTTTTTGATCGACAGCTTAGGGTTTGGGATGATCTTGCTCAGGTCCATCTCACTCACAGTGCCAAGGCCATTGCAGTGCGGACAGGCTCCATAGGGTGAATTGAACGAGAAGGCGTTCGGTTCCGGGTCCTGGTAGGCAATACCCGACACCGGACACATCAGCTTGCGGCTATAGTGGTACACCGACTGATCATTTTCGTCGATCACCATGACCATGCCTTTACCATACTTCATGGCTGTCTGCAGGGACGCAGACAGTCGCTTGCGGGCTTTATCATTCACCTGCAGGCGGTCTATTACGGTCTCAATGTCATGAACCTTGTAGCGATCTATCTTCATGCCCGGAGTGATTTCCCGGATCACCCCATCGACCCTTACCCTAAGAAAACCCTGCTTTCCGACCTGCTCAAACAGTTCCCTGTAGTGTCCTTTTCGCCCTTTTACCAAAGGAGCCAATATTACCACGTCTTTGCCAATGAAACGCTCCACGAGCAGATCTACGATCTGAGTATCGGTATAGCGAACCATCTTTTCACCGGTAACATATGAATGTGCATCAGCGATGCGTGCATATAACAAACGTAAAAAGTCATATATTTCGGTAATGGTGCCCACCGTAGAACGTGGGTTTCGGTTAACGGATTTCTGTTCGATGCTGATCACCGGGCTTAAACCGGTGATCTTATCCACATCGGGGCGTTCCAGAGAACCTAAAAATTGCCGGGCATAGGCGGAGAATGTTTCAATATAGCGGCGCTGCCCTTCCGCGTAGATGGTATCAAATGCCAGTGAAGATTTGCCACTGCCGCTCAACCCGGTTATCACCGTCAGTCGTTCACGAGGAATTACCAGGTCAATATTTTGGAGGTTATGCACCCTGGCACCAACTACCTCCAGGTGCTCTTCTGCCACTAAATCTGAAATCAACGCCATGGATAAAAAATTGAACCTGCAAAGGTACGGCTTTTAAAAGAAAAATAATACCTTTGCAAGCTTTAAAATCTACCGTCGACACAGCATCATTTATGTGGGAATTTATTGTCAGGGTCATCCTGAGGAACCGGATAAGCATCCTGATCACCATAGCCATTCTGACGATCATCATGGCCTGGCAAGCCACAAAAGTTACCCTCTCCTATGAGATGGCCCAGATGCTGCCCGCCTCAGATACTACATTTGTAGAGTATAATCAATTCAAGGAAGTGTTTGGCGAAGATGGCAATGTGGTATTTGTTGGACTGGAAGACCAGAAGATTTTCGATCTCGATTATTTCAGACAATGGCATGTACTCACTGAATCATTCAGAGAGGTGGAAGGAGTGACAGGAGTGGTTAATATTACCAACCTACCGCAGTTGATTCGTGATGATGAAGAACGAACTTTCGTGTTCAGGCCTGTTTTCAGAGGTATCCCTGGTAGTCAGACAGCACTCGACAGTCTGGTCGGGGCTTCTTTCAACCTGGCCTTTTATGACCAATTGCTTTTTAACCGTTTAACGGGAGCCCTGTTAACGGCAATCACCATCGACAGAGATATTCTGAATACCACCGACCGCATCAAACCAGTAATGACCATCCAGGCTATCGGAGAGGAGTTTTCTGCCGGAACAGGCATCCAACTGTATTATAGCGGCCTGCCATTTATCCGCACCAAAACAGCCCTCAAGATTGAAAACGAGCTAAAGCTATTCGTCTTTCTTGCCATGTTGGTGGCATCACTCGCCCTTTTCTATTTTTTTCGTTCCTATAAAGCCATGGTCTTCCCCATGATCATCGTGGTGATTGGCGTCATATGGGCTCTTGGCACCATCAGCCTGCTGGGCTATGAGATCACTGTGCTGACAGGAATCCTCCCACCACTGATCATCATTATCGGGGTGGAGAACTGTATATTCCTTCTCAACAAATACCATTATGAATACCGGGCCCACGGAAATAAAATGAAGAGCCTTGTCAGGGTGGTACAACGTGTAGGCAACGCCACCATGCTTACCAACGCCACCACGGCAGTTGGCTTTGCCACCTTTATCATCACCGGGAACCGTATTCTTGTGGAGTTTGGCATTGTAGCCGCGCTGAATATCCTTTCGGTGTTTGTCCTTACCCTAACCCTCATACCGATATTCTACAGCTTCCTCAACGCTCCCGACCCGAGACATATTCGCCATCTGGACAGTAAGCGGATGCGTGTGTTGATAGATCATGTTATCCATGTGATCACCCATCACCGAAGAAAAGTTTATGCCCTGGCTTTGATCTTGTTGGTCACAGGCATTATTGGCATTACCAGGCTTCACACGTCAGGGAATGTGGTCGACGACATTCCTCACCGTGACCCGCTGTACAAAGACCTGATGTTTTTTGAGCGTAACATCTCCGGCATCATGCCTTTCGAGATTGCCATCAACACAGGTAGTCCCAACGGAGTGTTACGTGCTGCCACTTTAACAGCCATTGATGCCCTGCAGGAAGAGCTTGCCAGGCATCCTGAATTGTCCAGGCCAATGTCTATAGCGGAGGTGATGAAGTTTGCCCGTCAGGCCTTCTACAGGGGTGACCCGGAGATGTATGCCCTGCCCCACCGGCACGACAGAACCTTTATTCAGTCGTACATGCCCAGAGGAAAAATCAGTGACAACAGCTTACTCAGCTCATTGGTCGATAGTGCTATGCAACAAACCCGTATCAGCGTTCAGATGGCCAATATCAGCACCCCGGATATAAGGAGGATACAAGAGGAGTTGCGGCCACGGATCGACTCCATATTTGACCCTCAGGAGCATCAGGTCATCATGACCGGCACAAGCGTGGTGTATCTTAAAGGTACTGAATACCTGGTGAAAAACCTTCTGACCAGCCTGATCTTTGCCATCATCGTCATCTCCGTGTTGATTGCCTTGCTTTTCAGCCGGGCCAGGATGGTAGTCATATCACTGGTGCCAAACCTGTTTCCACAGATCCTGACAGCAGCATTGATGGGCTACCTCAATATTCCCATAAAACCTTCTACCATACTTATCTTTAGCATCGCGCTGGGGATATCTGTCGACAACTCCATTCATTTTCTGGCAAAATTCAGGCAGGAGCTGCATTTACGCAACTACAGCATCAAATGTGCTGTACTTACAGCCATCCGTGAAAGCGGCACCAGCATGGTGTATACCTTTGTGGTGTTGTTTTTTGGATTTATCATATTTACAGGATCATCGTTTGGAGGCACCCAGGCCCTGGGTTACCTGATCGCCTTCACACTGTCGGTAGCCCTGATGTCAAACCTGTTTCTGCTGCCTTCCATGCTCCTGTCGCTGCATAAACGCGTGTCGGGCACCAAACTTGAAAAATCATTCCTCGGCAACGGCAAGGCAACAAAGAATTAATTTATATCTTTGAAGACAGGTTGCCAGGTTACGAAGTTACCAAGTTACCAAGTTACCAAGTTGCGAAGTTACCAAGTTACCAGGCCTGTCTCGAACAAAGTGAGAGATATGGTTACCGGTTTAACCGCAGGAACGCAGAGGGGGGATAACCGCAGAGGAACGCGAAGTGATTCGCGGAGTAACGCGGAGAACCCGACTTTCAGACATTGACTTTCGACAGTTAACAATTGAACAAATCAACAAATAAACAAATAAACAAATAAACAATCTTCATGAAAGGTATCATTCTTGCCGGTGGCTCCGGAACCAGACTTTACCCGATTACGCTGGCCATGAGTAAGCAGCTCATGCCGGTGTATGACAAACCCATGATTTATTACCCGCTGTCCATACTGATGATGGCAGGCATTCGCGAGATTCTGATCATCTCGACCCCTACAGACCTCCCCCACTTTGAACATTTGCTTGGCGACGGCCATAATTTGGGATGCCGGTTCAGCTATGCCGTTCAGGAAAAACCCAACGGCCTGGCGCAGGCTTTCGTGATCGGAGAATCATTTATTGGGGATGACAAGGTCGCATTGATACTGGGTGACAACATCTTTTACGGTTCAGGTCTGGCCAACATGCTTCAGTCATGCACCAACCCTGATGGCGGACTGGTATTCGCATATCATGTGTCAGACCCATCCAGATATGGTGTGGTCAGCTTTGACAATGAAAAAAATGCCACCAGCATTGAGGAGAAACCCCTGCAACCTAAATCAAACTATGCCGTTCCCGGGTTGTATTTTTACGACAACAGCGTGGTTGATATCGCGAAGAACATTACACCAAGCGCCCGCGGTGAATATGAGATCACCGACGTGAACCGTCATTACCTCGAGCAGGGCAAGCTTAAAGTGGCCATTTTAAACCGCGGCACCGCCTGGCTTGACACGGGCACATTCGAATCTTTATTGCAGGCGGCACAGTTTGTAGAAGTAATAGAACACCGTCAGGGGCTAAAAATAGGATGCATCGAAGAGATCGCATACCGCATGGGCTTTATCGACAAAGAACAACTTAAAGAAGTGGCACAACCTTTGATAAACAGCGGCTATGGCACATACCTGATGGGGCTGATAGAGGAATCATATAAGGTCGAAGGTCAGTTTAAGGTTTAAGGTTTAAGGTTGTTTAGATAAACATATCCGTTCTACGCGTTACTCCGCGAATCACTCCGCGTTCCTGCGGTTAATTTGGTAACCTGGTAACCTGGTAACCCGTAACTGTGAAAATTAATTACAACCCGACATGAATGACAATATTGAACTACTGCTAAAGCAGGTATCAGATGAGATCAAAGGCATTGTGCCTGGGGGGCAGCCCAGGGAGCTTTACGAACCGGTGTCATACTGTCTGGGTCTTGGCGGAAAGCGGATGCGTCCCTTGATGACCCTGCTGGGATGTAAATTGTTTGGCGGTGATGCCCAAAATGCCATGTCTGCTGCTATTGGACTGGAGCTCTTTCATAA
>SKYG01000365.1 GCA_007128045.1 Bacteroidales bacterium
CAACTCTGTCCTTCGCCGTTGGTCGTCTTCATGATCAGCTAGTTCCTGTATGGCATTCGAGTTACGTTCGGCAAAGGATATTAATGCCTTGGCAGCGATTTTCATGGCCTGTAATTCATTCCTTTTTGAATGGTATTCAATGATTCGATCGTCTTCCAGGAAGGAATTTTGCGTTGATCCGGTTTCTCCTGTGGTTTCTGCTCCAATGGCTTTTCTAGTGTGAACATCAATTGGTTTTTGATGTGTTGCTATTTCGTTGATTTCGGCATCCAGCAACTGCAGTGCCTGATTACACTCGTCGATCAGATCAAGCATACCTTTGCCAAAAAGCTTGTAGCCCAGCACGGTATGTCCTGGTGCTCTCTGTTCCTGAAACTCGGTAAAGATACCGGCCTGATACGCTTTGAGCCATTCCTGACTCATCAGCGCCATCAGCTTGCCACGGTTGGTTCGCCCTTTCCAAAATGGTATGATCTCCTGCTTATAGATATTGCGGGTCTCTTCAGGTACCTTAAAGAATACTTTAGGTCTGTTGTGCAATATTTCAAGATCTTCCAGCGAATGCAGACTAATCTCCGGATATGTAGGTGTTGCCTTAGGTTTGGGCCCTCTTTCACCGATAATTAATTCATCGATACCGATATAGAGTTTTTTGTTATCCAACATGTATTGGAAACATTTTGCCCTTTGCACTGGAACCGGATCGGAAGGGTCCAACATATCTTTGTAAAATTTCGTTACCAGTTGAGCACGCTCATGATGCAATACGTTCTCAGCCTCTAAACTTAGTTTTCTCAGTTGGTGTACTCTTTGTGTGATCATGTGGGGTTGCGGGTTAAGAGTTGCGGGTTAGCCTGAATATGTTTTTCAATTCACTCATTTGATGATCATTAAGATCTGGTTTAAACACTTTAGGCTGTGATAAACCCAGTGCTTCATATTTTTTACGACCTAATCGGTGGTAGGGCAGAAGGTCTATCCTACGTATATTTTTTTGAAGCGGTAAAAGTGCATCACGGATTGCCTCCATCTCTTCGTGGTTGTCATTAAACCCGGGAATTACCGGAATACGAATGATCACGCTGATATCTGATCTGGTCAATGAATACAGGTTTTGCATAATCAGTGTATTGTCGACCCCGGTATACTTTATATGTGCGTGGTTGTTGGTGGTCTTTATGTCAAACAGCAGCATATTTGCCTTTTTGCTTACTTCCCTGAACAGTTCCGGGTCGCCGTGGCCCGAGGTGTCGACAGCGGTATGGATGTTTGCATTCCTGCAACGAACCAGCATCTCGAGCAGGAATTCACCCTGCATAAGTGGTTCACCGCCCGAGAATGTCACACCACCACCGCTTTCTTCGAAGAATATCAGGTCTTTTTCGATTTCATGAAATACTTCTGATGCTGTAAGCCATTTACCAACCGTAACATGGCAAATAGTCTCCTTCCCATCCAATTTATGAAACGTACGCATGGGTTGCGGCTCCGGATGAATGCCTTCCGGGTTGTGACACCAAACACAATTCAGCGGACAGCCTTTCAGGAAAACCGTAGTACGGATACCCGGGCCATCGTGCACGGAGTAGCGTCTGATGTCGAATGTTAAACCGCGAATCATATGAATAAATTAGTTGTTATGGTGATAACCTGGTATCGTTTGTTGTGGAGACAAAGCATGTTTCGTGATGTCTTTAGCAGGATTTTATAAAGACTAAGTCTTCTTTAAAAAGCTGTGAAATTGAATCCTGAAAATGTTGATTGGGTATGGTTGGATGACGCCATATGGGAAGGATCAGCATATCCAACAGGCATAAAGGCCTTTGCCGTTGTTGTGGTAGAGGGTATTGAGGGGGAGGTCGTAGTTGCTTATCAATGCCATATACAAAAATAAGAATTTTTGTAATGTATCGTAAAATTAGTACTTGATCACGATACGTTTTGTGGTAACAGGTGCATTTTCGGTAGATATTTTAATGAAATAGACACCATTTCCCACTCCAAATGCAATGAATACCACTTGTATTTGGTACGTTTTTCAATTCTTGCCTGATTGAAAATTAGTATGTTTGTGACCTATCCGTTGTGAATCTGGAAATCCATATCAATTTAAAATGAGAAATCCATGATTTAGATGGGTCAAAAACTTATATTACCAAACCTATTAATTTTCATGATGATGAACCTAAATTCAGCAGTATCCAGTTCCCTGAAATGTATTAATATTATAGCATTACTCGGAGGTGCTAGTGTCAGTTGCGCACAACCGAATACACAGTCGTCTGTTGAACAGCCAAAAAACGTGTTGTTAATTCTTGTTGATGACCTAAAGCCCACCCTCGGCTGTTACGGAGATCCGATTGCTGTAAGTCCGAATATTGACAGGCTTGCAGGGCTGGGTATCCGTTTTAATAATGCCTATTGCAACCAGGCTGTTTGTATGGCTTCTCGTTATAACCTGTTAACAGGGGCCCGGTCAACCAGTACAGGTCTCTACAATTTCGGATCAGAGTTTCGGGATATTTACCCGGATGCCATTACCTTGCCCCAGTATTTTATGAATGCTGGCTATCACACTGAAGCCATTGGAAAAGTGTTTCATGTTGGCCATGGAAATACGGATGACAAAGTATCCTGGAGCATTCCGCTTCATCATGAGAAAATGATAGAATATATTTTGCCTGAATCTACCAATCGACAACTCACCCGAGAGGAGGTGTTTTTTGAGAATACACGGCTGTATTTCGATGATGTTCCACCAATGCGTGAGTTGCCCAGGGGTGCCGCCTGGGAAATTGCAGACGTACTTGATGAGGCTTATGCAGATGGGCGAATTGCACGACGTGCCATTGACCGTTTACGTGTGCACAATGCCAATCCTGAACAGCCTTTTTTTATGGCAGTAGGATTTATGCGGCCGCATCTACCATTCGTGCCGCCAAAAAAATACTGGGATATGTACGATCCTGAAAAACTACCAATGCCTGAATTCGAGCAGGACCCTGAAAATGCACCGCCTATGGCAATCAAAAGAGGAGGGGAAATTGAGCAATTTGATAAGATTCCAATAGGTCAACACATATTCCCTGACTCTATCAAACGAAAATTGATACATGGGTATTATGCTTCCGTCAGTTATGTGGACGCACAGGTCGGACGAGTTGTGAACGAATTGGAACGTCTTGGCATGCTCGACAATACTATTGTTATTCTTTGGAGTGATCATGGCTGGCATTTGGGGGATCACGGATATTGGACCAAACACACCCTCTATGAGCAGGCAAACGTCATTCCACTTATCATGGTGGTTTCAGGTGTTACAACTCCAGGGACAGCAACAGATCAAATCATTGAAACTGTCGATATTTATCCAACACTGACTAATCTTGCCGGTCTTGGTTTCCCGGAGGCTCCTCAGCCTATCGACGGACTAAGCATGGTTCCTGTTTTAAAGAACCCTTCACTTGAGATTCGGGATCATGCCTATCATAGTTTTACCAGGGGGGGATATATTGGACGTGCCATCAGAACCGACAGGTACCGTTTGGTTGAATGGGTGAGGATCAACAACCAGGATGAAGAACGCTTTTATGAATTGTATGATTACCTTACGGATCCATTGGAGACTAGAAACGTGTATGATGAACATCCGGAAGTGGTTGCGTCATTAATGTCAATCTTAGCCAGACATCCGCAAGCGGAAAATCCTGCACCAAGGAGCCGATGACAACTGCCATATTGATGACAGTGACCAACAAGGTGGTAGCCTGAGCTATAATGTACACTTTTTTCAATTATTTATCAGGTTATTTCCTGATTTATGTATATTATTGCAGAATAATATCAGGCAGGCTAGCACCTGTATCAATAGTAAGTTTCATTTATACCAAATTACATTGATTTATGCTGTATAATTTGAGGAAATCCGTGCTTGAAGCCAATGTAAAACTGGCTAAATATGGCTTGGTTATTTTTACCTGGGGAAATGTAAGTGGTATCGACAGGGCTACCGGTCTTGTGGCCATAAAACCAAGCGGCATTGAATACGATGACCTGAAAGTTGACGACATCGTGATCGTGGATTTAGAAGGGAAGGTAATGTCTGGCAGTATGAAGCCATCTTCGGATACTGCTTCACATTTATATCTTTACCAGCAGTTTCCAGATGTTGGAGGTATCGTTCATACGCATTCTGCCTGGGCCTCAACCTGGGCACAGGCTGGCAGAGGCATCCCTGTTTACGGCACCACTCATGCAGACTATTTCTATGGAGAGATACCATGTACCCGGCCATTGACTGCCGAAGAGCTGTCAAAAGACTATGAAAAAAACACTGGCCTGGTCATCGTGGAGACATTCCAGGAGATGGATTATATGAACATCCCGGCTGCATTGGTTCATGGTCATGGTCCATTCGCCTGGGGTGGCAGTGTAGGTGAAGCCCTGCATAATGCAGTAGTGCTTGAAGAAGTCGCGAAAATGGCATACCATACCGAGATGATGGGTCAAGATACACCGATTGATAAGTTTTTGCTTGATAAGCACTACTTACGTAAACATGGTGAAGGTGCCTATTACGGTCAGAAAAGAAGAAAACCCCTTTAAATATACACTCCTATGAAACCAGTTTTTAAAATCAGTCCTTTAGTATTCATTTCTGTTATTAGTTTTTTTATGATGAATTGTAGTTCACCACAGCAAAAGCTTGCCGACGGCGTAAAACATCCTGTTCCGGAAAATTTTTCCACTGTGATCAATGGCAAACATGTCTCACTCTACACGCTTGTAAACGACAATGGCCTTCGGGTCGACATCACCAACTTTGGCGGCCGTATAGTAAGTTTGCTGGTGCCTGATAAAGATGGTGTGTTCGATGACATCGTTACTGGTTATCTTGATATTGATGGATTTGTCAATTCAAGCGAAGCTTACTTTGGCGCATTGATAGGCCGGTACGGGAACCGTATCGCCAATGCCACTTTCAATATTGATGGTGAAACATATACGCTGGTGGCTAATAATGGTCCCAACAGCCTTCACGGTGGTCCCGGAGGCTTTCACAACGTAGTTTGGGATGCCGAGCAAATTGATGCACAGTCACTTCGACTGAAGTATTTATCTGCAGACATGGAAGAAGGCTTTCCCGGCAATCTTGATGTTACTGTTACGTACACACTTACCAATAACGATGAGATCCATATTGAATATTTTGCCACGACCGATAAGCCTACTGTCGTTAATCTGACCAATCACGCCTTCTTCAATCTTGCCGGTGAAGGAAGCAAAACCATCAATGATCATGTTTTGAGAATCCTGGCCGATCATTACACACCTGTAGATGAGACTTTAATCCCTACCGGTGTTATTGAACCGGTTGCAGGTACTCCGTTCGATTTCAGGCAATACAATCGCATTGGCGACAGGGTAGATGCCAACCACCAGCAAATTGAGTATGGAAAAGGCTATGACCATAATTTTGTGCTCAACAAAACTGCCGGGGTTTCAGGTACTGAGCTTGCAGCGAGTGTATATGAGCCTGTAAGCGGCAGATTGATGGAAGTGTTTACTACCGAACCTGGTATACAGTTTTATGGTGGCAATTTTCTGAGAGGCGTAGAAGTGGGGAAACGCGGCGAACCATACCTGCATCGCACCTCATTCTGCCTTGAAACACAGCATTTTCCTGACTCACCCAACCAGCCCAACTTCCCTTCTACTGTGCTGAGGCCTGGAGAAACCTACGAAACGAAAACCATCTATCGCTTCTCTGTGAAAACAGACTAAGGCCGCAATGTGTTTCTTCCGACCTTCGACTTTCGACCTTTGACTTTTGACCAATTTATCAACATGAAAAAGTATTTCATATTGTTACTGGTGTGTATGCTGACTACACCTGCCATACCCCAGGGCTTTGAGATGTTTGAGCCAATCTCACAATATCAGGCCGACCGGGGAACTTTGGAGAGAAAGTATACCATAAAGCAAAGTCAGGAGTATTTCGACAGGATTGACAGGCTATACGAGGACTGGCATGCTGTATTGGATGAGATACATTATGGATCACTCTCTTCCGATGCGAAAGTTGAATACCTTCTATTTCGGAATTTTCTCAATAAATCGGCTTTTTTCCATTCATTAGAAAGGGAAGATGTTGAAAAGGTGGCCCATGTTACCGACTTTGCATCAGGACTATATGAATTCATAAGAGAAAGGAGAAGGGGAAAGACTGTTGACGGTGCGCAGATAGCTAAACTGTTTCACGAAGCTGCCATTCGTGTAAATCTGGCTGTCGAATTGCTCGAAGATCAACCTGAATTTGATTCATGGATGATTGCTGAAAGGGCTTCAGACGTCGTAAAGGACCTTCGTGAGAACCTGACCGAGGCCTATGGTTTTTATTATGGCTATCATCCGGAGTTCACCTGGTGGGCTGAAAAACCCTATGAGGAACTTATCAAGGCGATTACATCCTACGAAGAGTTGTTAAAAGATCATTTTTCAAGTACATTGGCAAAAGATGATGGTAGTGGCATTGTTGGCAAGCCTGAAGGGCGACATGCTTTGATCAACCGCCTGCAGTATGAATATATCCCTTACACTCCGGAGGAATTGTTACAAGTGGGTGAGGAACAGTTGGCCTGGTGTCGTAATGAAATGATCACAGCCTCTCGTGATATGGGATTTGGCGACGACTGGAGGGCTGCACTGGAATATGTGAAAGATCAATACGTACCTGCTGGTGAACAACCGGAAATGATAAACCGGCTTGCGGAAGAAGCTATTGCCTTTATTGAAGTGAATGATCTGTTGACAGTGCCTGAGCTTGCAAAAGAAACCTGGCGAATGGTGATGATGAGCCCCGAAAGGCAATTGGTGAGTCCGTTTTTTCTTGGCGGTGAAGCCATCTGGATATCGTTTCCGACAAATACCATGGATCATGATGCCAAGCTGATGAGCATGCGTGGCAACAATCCCCATTTCTGCATGGCTGTCGTACATCATGAATTGATTGCAGGCCATCATATGCAAGGGTTTATGAATCAACGGTATAAGCCACATCGAAGAATGCTGGGAAGTCCATTCTGGCTCGAAGGCTGGGCCCTTCACTGGGAGTTCCTGCTATACGAGATGGGCCTGCCACAAACACCTGAAGACAGGATGGGCTTTTTATTTTGGAGAAAACACAGGGCGGCGAGAATCATTTTCTCTCTTAAATACCACCTGGAAGAAATGACCCCTCAGGAGTGTATCGACTTTCTTGTGCATGAAGTCGGGCATGAAAGAGCCAATGCTGAAGCCGAAGTGAGGCGTTCATTTACAGGTCGATATGATCCCTTATATCAATTGGCCTATATGATCGGAGGAATACAATTTAAAGCACTAAAGGCTGAACTGGTTGACACCGGTGAAATGACTATAAAACAATTTCATGATGCAGTAATGCGACAAAACAACATACCTGTTGAACTGCTGAGAGCTGTTCTGAAAGGGGAAGAGCTTCCCGAAAATTATTCCACATCCTGGCGATTCCTGGAGTAGGCAATGATGCATCAGAACCTGATGATTATCATTTGAAACCATTGAATTCTGGTTTAAATATCGCATGCCATGCAAAACAAACAGCAGTTCTTCTCCAATAAACTTGGATTTCTTTTCGCGGCCATCGCCATGGCCGTTGGTACCGGGAACATATGGCGGTTCCCGCGAATGGCAGCAGCCAATGGAGGAGGTGCCTTTCTTATCGTTCTGATTATTGGCGTCGTGGTGTTCTCTGTTCCCTTGCTGATGTCTGAGATGGCTATTGGGCGTCATACGCGAAAAGGTTCTGTCGGCGCCGTGGGTGATTTCATGGGCAAGCAGTTTTCCTGGATCGGTGCCTGGATGGGGTTTGTATGCATTGCCATTATGTTTTACTATTCTGTGGTGGCTGGCTGGACAATCAAATATATTTTATTGTCATTGCAAGGTGCCTTTTCTCAGGGTAGCAACACAACGGATATCTGGGAGACCTTCTCTGCAAACCCTAGACAAACCATTCTTTTTCACCTGATCGCCATGGCCATGACATTTGGTATACTCTTTCAGGGAGTTAGCAAAGGAATTGAACGGTTTTCGAAGATCATACTTCCATTGCTCGCGGTATTATTGGTCATTGGTGCGATAAGGGCCCTTACCCTTCCAGGCGCCTCTCTGGGAGTGAAGTATCTGTTTAATGTGGATATGGAATACTTGCTGAATCCCCGAACCTGGCTCGAAGGGTTTACCCAGGCCGCGTGGTCAACCGGAGCAGGATGGGCATTACTTATGACCTATGCCATCTATACAAAACCAAAGGATGCCATTGGGGGCAGTATGTTTGGTGTCGTATTTGCTGATGTGGCTGTAGCTGTTATTGCAGGTCTTGCCATTTTACCTACAATCTTTGCACTTGCCCCAAGCCTGGATTATGCACACACTGCCCTTGAATCTGGCAATGTCGGGTTGACATTCATTTATATGTCAGAACTGTTTACTACCATGCCCGGAGGTTTTTACATGTCTCTGTTTTTCTTCCTCTGTCTGGCTTTTGCCGCAATATCCTCCCTGATCTCTATGGTTGAAGTTGGGGTGGCCAACCTGGTGACTGCCGGATGGGAAAGAAGACGCGCTGTGCTATTTACCTGTGCTGTCGGGTTCCTTTGCGGCATTCCTTCAGCCTATAGCCTGAAATTCCTCGATAACCAGGATTTTGTCTGGGGGGTCGCCTTGCTTGTTAGCGGAATGTTCACCGCAGTGGCCATCATGAAGTTTGGCGTGGAAAAGATCAGGGTTGAACACCTGAACGAGGCAGGGGCGAAAATGAAGACGGGAAGATGGTACAATGTACTTATCTATATAAATCCATTTATTATCATTACACTGTTTGCATGGTTAATCTATCAATCTATCGTTTCTGACATCGATAACTGGTGGAATCCTTTTAGGGTAGCTAGTACAGGCAGCATGGTGGTTCAATGGATGATTGTTATCGTGGTGCTTATTGCAGCAAACCGTTGGTTAACCAGCTATTTCAATCCAGATAATACTATTGATATATAGTACCGTC
>SKYG01000329.1 GCA_007128045.1 Bacteroidales bacterium
CTCTGTTTCCTGCCCTGCCTTCTGTTTTATGCTCACCAAACCAATAATAGGTGCCGTTATGTAACAACATGCCTCCGCCATGGGCATTGATATGCACTCCGTTGTTATCGGGCCATATCTCACCCGGTCGGAAGGGATTGACGGGAGTCTGGTTACAACTTTGCATTAAAGACATGACCAAAAAAAAGAAAAGAATGATGTTCACTGACTTGTTCATGATTCGGTATGTTTGACATGGTTTTATATAAGTGACTGACACTAATTATTTCAAAGGGCTTACTCTGAATGTAAAGCTAAAGTCGGAATTTCTCAGCCTGTAATCCCGACGGGGATAGGCCTCCATTCCCCAGCTGGTGGTACCACCTACACCCATTTGTTTGTAGTCGACATTCAGAAACACCTGTGGTTTTTTTACCAGTTGGAAGGGGTAGTCACTTAGCTGGATATTTTCTCTACAGAAGTGGGATGCGCCAAATCCAATTACAGGGTCGCCAGAGATAAGCAAGCCACTGCCTGCATCATTTGTAAGGGAAAACCATCTGACATCTATTTTGTATCCGTTCTCTTGTGGCTTTGAATAATCGACCCATTCATTTTCCACAGTAGACTCGTAAACACCTATTTTCTCCACGTTACGGTCAATGTATGTAGGGTTAGGTCCTGGCCCGTACCATTTGAGGTTGCTATATCCCGGACTAACGACCATGTTGGTTCCAAATCTTGGTGCCATCGGTAGTTGTTTGGTGCCGGCGTTATAGTCGCAGGTAATATCAATCGTTCCATCTCCATATACTATATACGTAATGGTAAAGGCGGCTTCAATCATAGGCAGGTTTCCGGATGCAACAATTTGGATGGCGTTGCTTTTTGGGGTGATATCAAATTTGTTGATGGTCCAGTGATGGGCATTTTCCCATACAAACAGTTGAGGCACATGGGGCGGCATATTTCTTATTGCTCCCCTGTCATTGTCTGTGGGTGCACGCCAGAAATCTGGATGTGGACCCCTGTCAATGACCAGCTCTTCGCCTACATAGTATTTCTCCAACCTACCTGTCAGTTTATCAAATATCGACGAGAATCCATCACCCCATACAAACACCGCGCGACCGTCTTCCCTCCATGCTGGCTGTGCCAAGACATGAATGGGTGTTAGTGAAGGCCTGGAACCAACAGGAATTTCAAATTGATCCCAGGCCAGTTCAAATCCTTTAGGAACAAATTCTGTAGGATGTTTTTGGCGAAAGCTGAACCCTACAAAATACTCTTTATCAGGAGAAAACTGGAAGCTACCTGTGTTCAAGGTATAATTCATGCTTTCTCTGGCTGGAATATTTAGTTCTGGCAGGTTTCTGTGCAACACTTTTTTTCCGTTCTCAAGAAGGTACCAGTGGCCGGTTACCATGTCTTTGGCATTGCTGAAGTCAAACCAGTTAGTTATGCTAAATGTAAGGTTTTGGATGTCGACAGCATTGACATGTATGTTTCTGTGAAAATATTTCATGACATTCAACCCTGGGTGGGGTGTCCAGTCAGCTGCCAATAGGCCGTTCATGCAGAAATTTGCATCATTGTGAATGCCCCTGCTGTTTTCCCACCAGCCACCGTAGGCGAAGAAATGGTCGACAGGCGACGTTTCGCGGTATGCTTCAGGAACAGGTTGTTTCAACCCCTGATCCATCCAGTCCCATACAAATGCACCCTGGAAGTTGTTGTCGGCATAGATCAGGTCCCAATACTCCTTCACGTTGCCACTGCTATTGCCCATGGCATGTACATATTCACATACGAGAAACGGTATATGAGGATTGGTTTCAATAATGGTTATACATTCCTCGGGGGTGGGATACATCCGCGAATAGATGTCGGCATTACCAAACCCTCCTCTTTTTGTGGTGCCTTCATACATGTAAGGGCGTGACGGATCTGTTTGTTTTACCCATTCATACACTGCCGTTGCATTTGGCCCATCGCCACTTTCATTGCCCAACGACCAGATGACCACTGATGGGTGATTCCTGTCGCGGAAAACCATTCTTTTCACCCTGTCGATATAGGCCTCCTCCCAATCGGGATGATTGGTGAGCAGATTGTCAATGTTCAGGCCAAATCCGTGCGTTTCTATATTGCCTTCATTGATAAGATAAATTCCATGCTCATCACATAGCTGGTACCATTCAGGAACGTTTGGATAGTGACTGGTACGTACAGCGTTGATGTTGTTTTGTTTCATGAGCGTGATGTCGCGGAGCATGTCTTCACGGGTTACATAATGTCCTCTTTCCGGATGGTGTTCATGGCGGTTAACCCCCTTGAACAGCACTGCCTGGCCATTGATCAGAAGCCTGCCACCTGCTATATCGACCCGCCTGAAGCCAACCTTTTGCGGGATGACCTCCAGGGTGCTTCCCTGTGCGTCTTTCAGCACCATCACCAGGTCATAGAGGTATGGCGATTCAGCGTTCCAGCTGTTTACCCCTGCGATCCGGTGTTCCTGGGTGGTAAGCCATTCTCCATGGTTGTTGCTGAGCTGCCGGCTGCCATTGAGCACCTCACGTCCCTGCCGGTCGAGCAGGGTGTACTCCAGCAGGGAGGCACTTCTTGAAGGGTCGTGCAGCTCGGCCTTCAGCGAAAAAATGCCGTTTGTAAAAGAATCGTCAAGGGTAGATGTCACCACAAAATCCCTGACATGACTTTTGGGGGTAGACCACAGGTACACATTGCGGTAGATGCCACTGATGCGCCAGAAGTCCTGGTCTTCCAGGTAGGAACCATCGCTCCAGCGATACACCTCAACGGCAAGCGTATTTTCGCCGGTTTTCAGGTAGGAGGTGATGTTAAACTCGGCAGGCGTTCTGCTACCCTGGCTGTACCCCACTTTTTGGCCATTCACCCAAATATAGAAGGCCGACTGTACGCCGTCAAAAACGATAAACACATCACGACCATCCCAGTGATCAGGAATGGAAAATGAACGTCTGTACGATCCTACGGGATTGTCTTCGACAGGTGCTTCCAGCTCGCTGATGTCGAAAGGGTAGAGGATGTTGGTATAGATGGGGATGCCATGGCCTTTCAGTTCCCATATAGAAGGCACTTCGATATCATCCCATGAGGCATCCGAAAACCCTGTTTCAAAAAAGGAGGCCGGGCGTGATGCCGGGTTTTTTGACCAGTGGAATTTCCATAGGCCATTCAGGCTTTTGTAGTACTCAGATTGCTCGTAGTCAAAACTAAGGGCATTTTCGGGCGTATCAAAAACCATCATGGTGGAACGCGGCTTTTCACGGTTGATTTCCAGAACCCCTACGTTGTTCCATTCCGGCCTGTCGAGTGCGACTACATGATGTGCTCCGGTTATCAATAGTATTAAAATGATATACTTTTTCATCTGTTAAAAATTGTCTGAATGTCTGAATGTCTGAAAGTTTGAAGGTCTGAAAGTCAAACAGTCGAAGGTCGAAAGTCAAAAGACATGTGTATTTAATTAGTAGCTTTAGAGTTTAACAAATCTTGCTGTGCTGTTATTTATTCTTAGAAAATACACTCCTGATCTTAAAGGCGACACATTTATCACGTTGGAATAATCCAGTTGCTTAACCAGGGTGCCAGTAAGGTTATATATGCTTATTTTATCTTGAATATTAAGATGTGTTTCCAGATGTAGGATATCAGCAACCGGGTTGGGATAGACTTTCACAGAATTGGCAGGTATTACATGACCTGCTCTGTCGGAGGACACATTATCGGGTGATTTTCCTTCCAGATTGCTTGATGACATCAATGAGCCTCCCCTTACTGCCGGAGTGGACTCCTGGTTTTTGTAGAAGCTGCCCAGGGGGGTGTAATTGCCGTTGCCGTCGTAATACTGTCCTGTACCTGAGTTTGGCTGAAACCATGCATACCGTTCCACATAGTCGAGAGATTCTAGATAGGGCAGTGCCAGTGCCATAAAACCTTCCTGTACCGCGGTGGTTCTGTTTATGTTGGCGTTGAACTCGGTGATCCAGATAGGCAGTTTGTAGTGGTTGTACACATTGGTCAGATAGTTTCGGAACCGGTTAAACACCTGCTGCGGGTTGGCATTGGGAGAATTTCTCGGGTTACTTCCCCAGTCGTACCAGTGTACGGCGATTACATCGATGCGTATATTCTGTTCAGTAGCTTTTTCATGAAACTCCTTAAGCCACCTCAGCGCGCCTTCTTCTCTGGTGCCCGGCGACACCAGACGCAGTCCTGTTGTCATCAGGTTTTCATAGCGTGCCACGGCTACATCTACCTGACATAAGTTGTTCCACTGTCCCGACTGTCCATGACAGTCGTCAGGCTCATTGAAGCCCATCACGTGGGTCACCTTATGGTTGTCTATTACGTGAGCAAGCCCTGTTTCTGAGGCAGCTCCATAGCCCCATGTCATGGGTGCAATTTCTCTGTGGATGGTTGATTTGGCTGTATGACCCCACTGGTAGTGCCAGGTTTCATCCAGGCCGGTAACGGTGCCACCGATGCCCTTTTTCGACACATAGTTCCAGGGTAAAACCCTGATAAAAGAGATGCCTCCGGATAGCTCTACAGGCAATTCATTGACCACCAGGTCTTCTTCCAGAGCGATGAATACCCTGCTTAGGCCGGTTCCGTCGTCATTTTCAGCCAAGGTGGCCATATATCCCCTGTTCAGGACAAAAGAAGCTGTTTTGTTGTTCATCCCTCCTGGTACCTCGCTGCCTCGGTGGAAGTCTCTGACAGTGACTGCTGTTCCATCTCCTCCAAGACCTGGTTGGTCGTATATGATCAGGGGTGTTGCTGTACCATCTTCCATGCGTACCATGGCACCTCCGGCATAATAGTTGTCTATGCGCAAGTTCTGGGCATATATACCTGGCTCTTCTTTGATAGTGAACTGTGTAATGTGTTCGACAAGTACTTCATTTGGGTATATATTGGGCAACTTTAACCAGGCTATTGCGGTAGCAAAGTCAAAGGAGGTGCCTCCTGACAGTGCGTTGGACGCATGCAATGCCAGGTATCCTTCTGATTCAATCTTTACAGAACCTCCGATAATGGTCATGGCAGCCAAAGAGGAATTTTCTAGTGTCAAACTTCCGGTGCCAAGACTTATTGGTGAACCGGCCAATACCTCTGAGAGACCATCAACAATAGAAAGGTTTTTGTTGATGTCTGCATCAGGGCTGATGCTGCCGGCCTCCGGGGGCTGGCCGGTTGATTCATCCTTCCAGTTGGCTTCATCGAAGAAATCATGGTTTCCGGCATTGCCGGTCCAGATATAGTCCTGGGCGAATGCCGAAAGCGTGTTTAGAAATAAAAGGGCACCTGTAATAAAGAGAAACTTATACATAACTAAAAAGCCTATTTGGAAATCTCGTTCTATGAGGGTATCGTATGAGCAGACAAGTTACCTCACGGGATAAGGGGTTATTTATTGATTACTTTGATTGATTGCTCACTGCCGTTAGAATCTTCAATATGAAATATATATATACCGGCAGGATTTCCAGACAGGTTAATCCTGTTATCTGCATCAGGGGCAAGGTTTACACTCATGACCTTCTGGCCGGCAATATTGTAGACGTTACAACTACTAAGAGACTGCGAGCTTTTGATAACAAATTCTCCCGGGAAGCTGCCATATGCTATCAAAACTTCTGAAGGTTCAAGAAGGTTCACAGAGGTAGGGTCTCCAACCTCGGTCAGCTTGACGGCATCAACATGTACAGGTTGAATAGGAAAGCTTTATACAATCAATACCACATCTTCTTCACCTTCTTCGACCGTAAATTCTATTTCCTTAACCACCCAGGTATCATTGTTGGCAAGCTCTCCCTGAATGGTTCTGGTTCCGGCACGTACCTGGGGTCTGTGGTTAAAGCTGTTTGGACTTTTTGTGGCAACTTCATATTTGTACGTTTTTCCTACTTCAAGCGTGATGGGTTTTCTAAGGTAGAAATTGTTGGAACTAGGTTGGCAAAGCACATACTTTGAGCCTGAATGGGCTTCTCCTTCAGCAATTAGTGCGCCTCCTTCCCACACAACCCACTCCAGCTCAACCATGGGGGTTCCTGTTTCGTGGGCTTCAAAATTATCCTCAAAGACTACGGTCTGAGCATGTGCAGTCCATGCAGACAGCGTTAATGCAATAAAGAAGAATACTTGTTTTTTCATAATTAAAAGGTTTTTGTGTTCATAAAAAAGGCTACAAAAGCATAAGGGGAGAAGTTCTACAAAGAAAGCAACCTTTGTTGATCGGAAACTCTGTATAAGCTTACACCTTTTACGCTTTTGTAACCGCAATAACTCTTATTAAGATTTAAGACTAAGGTATTATTAAACAACCTGTTACCAACCTGGGTTTTGCTGCAGGTTGTTGTTTATATAAATTTCCGACTGAGGTATTGGATACAGATTCATGTAATCTGCAAAATACCTTTGTTCAACAAGGGTTTTCTCATATACGAAGTTTTCGTTTTCTCTGGTTATTCTCATCCCATAGATATCGGTGGTGGTATCGCCAATTTTCCAACGTCTTACATCCCAGAACCTGTGGTCTTCGAAAGCGAGTTCGACGCGGCGTTCGTTTCTCAGGCGTGTTCTGAAGTCGTCTTGCGACAAAATTGGATAGCCAGGCATACCGACCCTTGAACGTACCTGTCTGACGGCTTCACGTGCTGTTAGGCCGAGGTCTGCCGCATCATTGGGGCCATATGCTTCGTTCATGGCTTCTGCATAGTTAAGCAATACCTCTGCATAGCGGAAGTGAACCCAGGTATGTTCTCTGGTGGTGGTATTTGTTGGTTCCAGGCTCACAACTTCGATTACGTGCTTTTTCAGATAGTACCCTGTTTTGCTGGCATTGGTGACAGGAGGTCCGTTTCTGCCGCCCACAAAGGACTCTACGGCCTGCCCTTTCCACTGTGAGTTGTTCACAATGATCGTTTGACCCAGGCGCGGATCACGGCCGGCATATGGGTTATCGGGGTTGTACCCTGAAAAGGGATGGGTTATTGGGAGTCCGGTTAGTGCCATATCATAGGCATCAACAAGATTTTGACTGGGACATGTTCCTGTGTTCCCACCTTCATAGCCAACCGGGAAATTGCGTCGCTCCATGCCGTTTGTCGGGCCCTCTCTTTTGCCAAATATCAACTCCCTGCTTGTAATGTTGTTGAAGTTGTCGGAGTAATTGGGCACCAGGATGTATTGATTCATGTCGATGACATCTTTTGCGGCACGGGCAGCTGCCTGCCATAATTCCAGGTCATTGGTCGGGTTGTGCAGCGGGCTGGCGGCGTAAAGCAATGTTCTGGCTTTTAGGGCCATGGCAGCTCCTTTTGTGGCACGACCTGTTTCTTGTGCCGAAGAAAAGTTGGCAAAATCAGCAGGAAGATGCTGTGCTATCTCATCGCATTCATCTACGATAAATTGTACCACGGTTTCAAACGTGGAAGGTTGAATCGTTTTTGCCTCATCGGGTGTCATCACAGAGGTAATCAGCGGCACATTCTTGTAGCGCTTGATCAATTCAAAATAATAGAAGGCCCTCAAAAACCTTGCTTCATAGGGGTATATCTCAAATTGCTCAATGATTTCCGCGTAGTCAAGGTTGTATCGGCGGTCACCAAAGTCCTGCCCCTCGGTTTCTGCCAAAAACATATTGGCAGCTCTGATTGCCTGGTACATATTGCCCCACACATTATCCAGGGGCTGAATGGCGCTCCAGGTACCATTGGTCATTCGATGCACATTAGAGAGATCCCAAACATGAATGGCTTCATCGGTGGCAGCGGCACGCATGGCCCCGTCTATGCTGACAAAATCATCAGGCAAGTAGGCGTATATGGATGTCAGAAAGCCTTTTGTTCTGGCAAAATCAGAGAAGATATCGTCTTTGGCCAGATATGACGACTCATCATAGTCAAGGTAATCACAGCTTACCATGCTTAAAATGAACATCAGTACGAAGGTATGTTTTACTTTTACTAGTGGTTTCATTTTGATCTGTATTTTAAATGATTAAAAACCAACATTAATTCCCACATGGAAAGATGTCAAAGTAGGATAACTGATTCCTGTAGATTCGGGGTCTACCACCTCTACAGAATCGATAGAGAAAAGATTCATCCCCCTGAGGAACACCCTTGCAGATTTGAGGCTGACAAGACTGGCCATTCCTGCGGGCAGGTCATAATAAATATCCAGCCTTCTTAGCTTCAGATAATCGCCTTTGGTGAGCCAAATATCGTTACGCTGGTAGTTGTTGGCATTTTCCAGCAGCGACAAACGTGGCAGTGTTGCTGATGCAGCAGTTTGTGGTGTCCAGCTGTTATCAGAAAATGTAGAAATGGATGTTTGACCACGCAATGGCCAGAACACACTCTTTGTGTTCAGGAACAGCGTTTGGTTTGCCGTGCCCTGGAAAAGGGCATCCACGCCAAAACCGCGGATTTCAAATCCCAGCTTCATAGAGAAGTATATTTCGGGATAGCCGCCGGCATATCCTATCGGAACCATATCCAGGGCGTCGATGATGCCATCGCCGTTTTGGTCCTTATATTTTACATCGCCGGGTCGTACCGTGGAGAACAATTGTGCGGGACTGTTGGCGATATCATTTGCATCACTAAAAAATCCGATGGCTTCAAGGCCAAATTGCTGGCCAACAGGGTTTCCTGTTTGTCTCAGGTAGTCATAGGGCCTGAATTCCTCGCTCATTTCAATGATCTCATTTCGTGCAAAGGCGAAGCTTCCACCGATATGGTACTTCAAGTCACTGACCTGGTCTCTCCACAAAAAGGAGGTCTCAACACCTTTGTTTACTACCTCACCAATGCTTTCAAACGGCCTGGCCACGCCAATCATCGTGGGTATGGAACCATCCGTGGCAGACAGTATATTGCTTCTGTTTTCGTGGAACAGATCGATGCTAAGGTCCAGTCTGTCAAACAGCTGGGCGTCAATTCCCACGCCCAGCTTCCTGGATGTTTCATGGCGCAGGTTTTCGGATGCGAGCCTTCCTTCGCGGAACCCTCCAAAG
>SKYG01000098.1 GCA_007128045.1 Bacteroidales bacterium
CGGGTTGTGAGTTCACCGAAAAAACAAACAGCTATCCCCATAGCTGAGAAACCTGAAATCATGCTCCAGGGCATATTGGTATGCATCGCGCCAACCAGGCCCCGCAAATGCAGCCACAAGTAGCAGCAACGTGCTTCTGGGCTGATGGAAATTGGTAATCAACGCGTCTACCATCTGAAAACTATATCCTGGAACTATGATAAGCGACGTTTCGCCGTTCAGAATATTGGTTTCTCTCTGATCCATCCAACGGAGTATGGCGTGCAATGCTTCATCTTTTGATGGAGGTGAATCCTTAAAGCGATAGGGCGTCCATTGCTCCAACACCATGTAATCTGTATCCGGAATATACCCGTGCAACAAGTTTGCTCCTATCCAATATAAACTTTCCAGGGTGCGCATGCTGGTGGTTCCGACACTGGTAACCTGCCCTTGATGACCAAGCAAAGCGGTAATCAGTTGCCTGTCTGCATGAAACTGTTCACTATGCATCTTGTGGCCATCTATGGTGTCTGTGCTGACCGGTTTAAAGGTACCTGCACCCACATGCAGGGTCAGATGATGTGTATGGATATTTTTCCTGCTTAGCGCCTCAAATACCTCATCAGTAAAATGCAGTCCGGCAGTAGGTGCTGCCACCGAACCTTCATTTCGTGCAAAGATGGTTTGATAGGTTGTTTTATCAGCAGGTTCTGAATCCCTGTTGATATATGGGGGTAGTGGGGTTACTCCGGCATGATCCAGAATATGTGCGAAGCTGAGTTCTGCCGGATCCCATGAAAAGCGAATATGATACTCATCGCCTTCTTTTTTGATATTTTCTGCCCGGAGGAGAAAGTGTTGACTCTGGCCGCCATCAGGTTCTACGTGCAGGCACAGTTCTCCGGCCTTCCATTTTTTGGCATTTCCTACCATACATCTCCAAACAACAGGAGAGCTTAGCCCGAGCGAACATTGCACATCGGTTGCAGGCTGTAAAGGCTCCAAACAGAACAGCTCTATCCGGGCACCGCTTGTTTTATAGAATACCATACGGGCCTGTACAACACGTGTGTTGTTAAGAATCAGCTTACTATCACGATCTAGAAAGTCTGCCACCTCATAGAAGGATGCCTGATGTATGTTTCCATGCCTGTAAACAAGCAGTTTTGACCTGTCTCTCTGCGCTAAAGGATAGGCAGCTACCTGACCAGGATCAAGGGGGTACGAAAAGTCTTTGATACGAATATGAGGGAACATATGATCCGTTGTTCTTATGCCAGTTCTTTGATACAATCCCTATTGCTGGCATTGAAGAAGTCTTTGCCCTCTGGTGTATACATAAAGCTCAGGGCGCTTTGGTAATGCCTGGTTATTGCCGGCCTGACAATTTTCATGGTACTATTCATCAGCTTATTCTGCTCTGAAAAAGGTTCCGTCAGGAAGGTGGCTGCTGTGGGGAGCCACCTCGGAGGAAACATTCCCGCCATATCACCACCCGGCATGTACCGGTCAATCTCTTGCTTCAACTTTGTAATCACGGCTCTCTGGCCTTTCTCTGCGGTAAGATCCAGATTTTGCTTTTTCGCGTATTCCTTAACCACAAGCTTGTTAATTACCACGAGGGCAGAAGTATAAGCATTCTGGTTATTATACAACATTACCTGGTCAAAGAAGTCAGATTTTTGCATCATGGTTTCTTCAATACCTTCGGGGCTGTATTTCTCACCATCGCCAGCTATCAGAAGGCTTTTGGTTCTTCCAAGCACATACAGATAGCCATCGTTATCCATATACCCCAGGTCGCCGGTATGCAGCCATCCACTCCGGATGGTCTCGCTGGTGGCCTTGGCATTGTTCCAATAACCTGCCATCACATTATCTCCTCTTACAACGATTTCGCCCTGTTTGCCGATCGGAAGTTCATTGCCTTCATCGTCACATATCTTCAGGTCAAGCATGGGCACAACCTTACCTGATGAGCCAAGCTTATGAAAGTCTGGCGTATTGGATGATATCACTGGTGATGCTTCTGTAAGTCCGTAGCCCTGATACATAGGCATCCCAACAGCATAAAAGAATCGCTGCAATTCTATATCGAGCAAGGCACCGCCCCCTACAAAAAATTTCAGCCGTCCGCCAAATCCTTCACGTACCTTTTTAAACAGCACGATATCAAAGAGTTTATAAAATGGCTTTAATAGTTTGCGCCATCCCTTCCCTTTATTACACCCCTTTTGATTGTATGCATAACCAATTTTCAAACCAGCCTTGAACAAGGCCCAGGCAATTTTACCTTTATCTCTGACTCCCTTTTCAATATTGTTGCGAAAATTCTTGGCCAGCGCAGGCACACTCAGCAGAAAGTATGGCTTTACTTCCCGGATACACACAGGGATGTTTTTCAGCGTTTCATTGAGTGTCTTGCCAATCTTTAATGATGCCAGACTGGCACCATTTCGTATCAGGGCGTATATACCCACGGTATGAGCAAAGGAATGATCCCATGGCAAAATATGCAGAGAAGTATAATAAGCAGGCACGTCAAATATGGCTGTTCCCTGTTCAACATTGCATAAATAATTTCTGTGCGTAAGTATGATCCCTTTGGGATCGGCGGTGGTGCCAGAGGTATAGCAGATATTGGCGTAGTCGTCGGGAACAAGGCTGTCCATGATCCCTTCAAGTTTCCCGGCATCTTTTTCGAGAAGGGCGTCGCCCCTTACCAACAAGTCATCAAGAAAGAAAACATCGGCTTTCAGGCCTTTAATTATGGTATCAAAAGCTACCTTTTCTACATCATCAATTGGATCGAGCAGTAGCACAAATTCCAGGTCTGGCAGTTTATTGGCCAGGTTCAAAACTTTATGCTTGTGCAGACCGGATATGATGACAGCCTTACAACCCGAGTGCTGCAAACGAAATGTTAAGTCGCCTGGCTCTTCAATTTTGACGGAGAGGGGTACACAGAGGCCCCCACAATACAAAATAGCCAGTTCACTGACCACCCAATCGTTTCGGCCTTCGGAGATCAATGCAACCCGGTCGCCCTTCTCAAGGCCAGCATCCAACAAGCCTGCCGCATAGGAGATGACCCTATCGTGAACCTCTTTGTAAGTGCTACCACGATATTCTGAACTGCGTTTTTCCCATAATAACACATTACCGGAATACTTCCGTACGCTCTCTTCAAAAAAATGAGGCAAGCTTTTATGCTCCATGATGCTAAAATAAGGTTAGGTTTGTAGCTGTAAAACACACAGCAAATAAACTAATTTTGAACCGGTTTTCCAACTAATTTTTTCTAACTGCCTTTCGACCTTCTACCTTTGAGGCTCCGGACAGGTCAAACCCCGCCCCTACAAAACAATTCAACAACTCAACAACTCAACAATTCAACTTCCTCCCCAGTATCTGCAAAATTTCATCCTCTTTTTCCCTTGCGGCCTTTTCGATTGTTGCAGCTTCTTTCAAAATATTATCCACAAATACCTTATCAGTCAGATCTGCAGCATTGATTTTTATGTTCAGGTGGGCTCCGATAACAGCAGAGCGTGCACAAAGGGCACCCACGCTTGCATCTGTAATGGAACTTGGATTTCCGGATTCAACCATGGCTTCAATGACTTCCATTGACTCAAAGGATTTTTTCATGACCCGGAAAGGTATCTCTATGGCATAGCGGGTGGCATCCTGAATTGCTTCCTGCCTCGTCAATTTTTCTTCTGCGGTATTCTTTGGCAATCCGAATGCCTGGATGATACGGTTAAATGCGCGGGTATCTTCATCCACGAGAAACAACAACTCTTTTTGGATGGCTTGTCCCTTTTCGGCCCATTTGCTGAAAAACTCCCAACGGTCATCCCAGCCGCGCTTGTGCGACGACAGGTTTGCCACCATATTAGCCAGGGCAATGCCCAGCGCACCCATATAGGCTGACACAGAGCCACCCCCGGGAGCCGGCGACTCACTGGCTGTCTCGTGGGCAAAACCTTCAGCGGTCATTGAGACAAGACGTTTTTCATCCTCCCCGGCAATCATATATTCGATGATCTTTTCTTCGGGAATAAAGGGTTTCAGCTCATCCAGGCCCATGGATTTTACAGCAATTTTTATTAGCTCCCCATCAGAAACGCCCAGGCTTCGCTGCTGCTTCGCCAGAAAATATTTCCCAGCATCAAGCATGGCATACAATGGAACCAGGCCAACCAGTTCCGACCCTGTTACCCGGATACCACGCTCAGCGGCCTTTTTGCACACTTCATCGAAGGCAACATGTATGGGTGTAACACTGATGTTTGTCAGGTTCATGGATATCTGTGTGATGCCATACTCCTCAATATACCATCCGATGGCTTTTACCTCTTTCAGCGTACCGGGAATGTATACCGGATCACCCTTTTCATCCTTCATGATCTTGCCCGTAAGCGGATCCCCATGTCGTTTCACCCGGCCTTTCTCGCGAACATCAAAAGCGATGGCATTTGCCCTGCGGGTAGATGTGGTATTCAGGTTGATGTTATAGGCCACCAGAAAGTCCCTGGCACCAACAGCAGTAGCTCCGGCGCGGGCATTGAATGCTGCCGGACCAAAATCAGGCTTCCATTCAGATTGCTTCAACCTTTTTTCAAGTCCTTCATATTCCCCCCTGCGGCAGTTGGCCAGATTACGCCTCTCCGGGAAAAGGGCTGCATGCTCATAACAATATACAGGTATGTTCAGCTCCTCTCCGATCCGCAAGGCAAGCTTATGTGCATATTCAACCACCTCATCCATCGTGATGTTGGCAACCGGTACCAGCGGACAAACATCGGTTGCCCCCATCCGCGGATGCTCGCCTTTGTGTTTACTCATGTCTATGAGCTCAGAGGCTTTCTTTACTGCTTTATATGCTGCCTCGATCACCTCATCGGGCGTTCCTACAAAAGTCACAACAGTTCTGTTGGTAGACCTTCCCGGATCAACATCCAGCAGCTTCACACCGTCAACGGAGGCAATCTCGCTGGTGATCTTATCAATAATCGCCATATCGCGCCCTTCACTAAAGTTGGGCACACATTCTATGATCTTTTTCATATGTTTATAATTTAGTCTGAAAGTCAAAGGTCGAAAGTCAAAGGTCGAAAGGTCTGAAGGTCGTTTATGGTTTATGGTTTGTCCTGGTAACCTGGTAACCCGGGAACTGCGTAACCAATTAACAGGACAGGCCAAGTCCTGTCCCTACAAATCAACAGATCAACAAATCAACAAATCAACTGATCAACAGATCAACAAATCAACAACCTCCAGGCGAATATATAAAAAAAGCCCTTATGAAAAAAGGGCTTTTGGTAAAACGGGAAAGAATGTTGTTACATTCTTTTTTCTTTAATACGTGCTTTCTTGCCGCGAAGTTTACGCAGATAGGATATGCGTGCCCTTCTGACAACACCTCGGCGATTCAGAACAATCTTCTCAATAAATGGTGAATGCAGCGGAAAAATCCTTTCAACGCCAATATTGCCGGATATCTTTCTGACGGTAAAGGTCTCAGTAGCCAATTTCCCGCGACGCTGGATCACTACGCCCTGAAAAGGCTGAATACGTTCTTTGTTGCCTTCCTTGATCATATAATGTACTGTGACATTATCACCGGCTTTAAAAGCAGGCCATTCTTTCTTCTCGACCATATTCTCCTGAACATGGTTCATTAATTCCGTATGGTTCATGGTAATATATTTTATCGTTCTTAGCGTTGTATTCGCAAAAGGAGTGCAAATTTAGAGAATTATTTTCAATAAAAAAAATGGATTGATAAAATATAATCAGGATACACAAAACATTTCCGTCTCGTAAGATGCCTATTTAAAAAAAACGCAATAATAAAAATGTATACGTAATGATTCCAATTATATTTATTAAATTTGATTATAAAGTTTATCAAACTATCACAAACAGGTCTTTTTTCTATTACCCGGGTCATTATTTCAGATAGCCCGGAATTTATTTAACCAACTAAAACAAACATTATGAAAAAAACAGTATTACTTTTTTGTGTTCTTTTTGCAATGGGTTTCACACACGCATTTGGCAGTTCATTTGAAACCAATCAATCGTCGAGTGATGTCGAAAGTACTTTTCTTGCCGGAGACATAGTGGTAAACGCTGGCTTAGGGATCGGCTCTACACTGTATAGAGGGCGGTATTACAATACAACGATACCCCCAATTTCCTTATCAGTGGAATATGGTGCCGTTGATGATTTCATTGTAGAAGATCTGACGCTTGGCATTGGCGGCTACCTGGGCTTTTCATCTTCAAGATACAGATGGTCTGGCTTTGGAGCGGAATATGGTTGGGATTACAACAACATCATTGTTGGTGGCAGAGGTGCTGTGCACTATCCTTTGGTTGAAAATTTGGATACCTACACTGGTCTGATGCTTGGCTTTAATATCGTTACGTCAAAAAGCTATGGTACAACAGTAGGTTCGGCCAGCAGTGGTGGTCTTATCTATTCCTGGTTTGCCGGCGGCAGGTACTACCTTAACGATCGTTTTGCCCTGATGGGAGAGCTGGGCTATGGTATAGCCTATCTGACAATCGGTGCTTCGATAAAACTATAGAAAGGCATAGTGAGGCTGTTTCATAAGTCTGGTAACGACCCTGATACAACCTCTTTACATAGTCAATAAACCCGGTCATAACAAATCCGGTCTTCGGGCCCTGGTACGTTCCAGGGCTTTTTCATGCCGCCACTCAGCAATGTTTCGGTCATGACCCGACAACAACACATCAGGTACCTTCCATCCCTTATAGTTGGCAGGACGGGTGTATACCGGGGGCGACAGCAAGCCGTCCTGAAATGAGTCTGAAAGAGCCGATGTCTCATCACCGATCACACCGGGAATGATACGCACGATGGCATCCGTCAGCACCATGGCAGGGATCTCGCCGCCCGACAAGACATAGTCGCCCACCGAAAGCTCCATGGTGATCAGATGCTCCCGGATGCGCTCATCAATACCTTTGTAATGCCCACAAATAAGTATCAGATTCGAAAGTGTGGAAAGCCTGTTCGCAATTGGCTGCACCAGGCGCTCCCCGTCAGGGGTGAGAAAGATCACCTCATCATAGGTGCGCTGGCTGGTCAGCGATTCAAGACACCTTTCTATAGGTTCAACCATCATGACCATGCCCGCACCGCCCCCAAAAGGATAATCATCGACACGACGGTGCTTGTCAGTGGCAAATGACCGGATATCATGAAGGTGTATCTCAACCAACTCCTTGTCTAACGCCCTCTTCACAATAGAGTGAGAAAACGGCCCCTCAAACATAGCGGGGAATATGGTAAGAATATCAATACGCATATATGGGTATTTTCAACAAAATTACAACAATCACAATACAAACCCCTCAACAATTCAACAATTCAACCCATTCAAACTCCTCAACTCCTAAACTCCTCAACTCCACAACTAAACTTCTGACTATCTTTACTAAAATACCCTACATGCTGTGACTTCATATCTTTCTGACATAAAAGAGTTTCTTGACGAGAAGGTTGGTTTGTATAACAATCCATCTTTTATTGAGTCAGACCCTATTTATATCCCACACCAATTCAGCCTGAAGGAAGATATCGAGATCTCAGGATTTCTTACGGCTATTATCGCGTGGGGTAAAAGAGAGATTATAATAAGGAATGGCCTTCGCCTAATGGATATGATGGGTAATGCGCCATACGACTTTATTCTGAACCATACCCCTTCTGATCTTAAGCTCCTGGATCATTTTGTACACCGCACCTTCAATGGCGAAGACGCCGGATATTTCATGAAAGCGCTAAGGCATATCTATACCAATTGCGGGGGACTGGAACAGGTGTTTCAAAGGCATGCAGGGCATTTTTCCCTGCAACCGGCCATAAGCATGTTCAGGAAGGAATTCTTTTCCGTGGCTCCTCCCGGGCGCACGGCAAAGCATATTTCTGATCCCGCAAGAGGATCTGTTGCAAAAAGAATCAACATGTTTCTGCGCTGGGTTGTCCGGAAGGATGACCGGGGTGTGGATTTTGGCATCTGGAAATCGGTTTCACCTCCCCTCCTCTCCTGCCCGATGGACATCCATTCCGGCAAAGTGGCAAGAAAACTGGGACTCATACGCAGGAAGCAAAATGATTCCAGGGCATTGGCCGAACTGGATGACAATCTGCGTAAAATGGATCCGGTCGACCCGGTTAAATATGATTATGCCCTGTTCGGACTGGGAATATTTGAAAAATTCTAACAGCAACCTCCGGAGTTTCTTCCTGTTATACTGGAGCTATGAATGTTTATCATCTCCAGCAGCTTTTCATGACTTAAAGGTTTTAACAAGATTCTATCAAACCCCGCACTCATTATTTCTTCAACTTCCTCGTTAAATGAATAGGCGGGCTGGGCGATCAGGAAAATCTTCCGCTTGCTCTTTCTTATAATCTTTGCAACCTCCAATCCGTTCATATCCGGCATTTTGATATCGATCAGCCCCAGACTAATGTCATGGTTTTTTTCCAGCAGGTCAATGGCTTCTTTGCCATCACCCGTCTGCAGGATTTTTCCGTAGAAAGTCCGCCGGACATGATCGCATCCGGGCACAGGTTTTTAAAACTTACGTAAATTTGCAATTTAAAAGTACTTCAAGTTATGCAACCCTGTTTCAGGTTTAAAAAGTTTGATATATACCAGGACAAATGTGCGATGAAGGTTGGCACTGATGGGGTGCTGCTGGGTTCATGGTGCGATACGGCTAAAGCATCAAAAGTACTTGATGTGGGAACAGGAACCGGTCTTGTCTCATTAATGGTTGCCCAGAGAAATCAGGATTGCACGATAGATGCATTGGATATAGAGCCTTCTGCCTGTTCGCAGGCAAAGGAAAATGTTGACCGTTCATCCTGGAAAAAGAGGATATCAGTACATCAGGTGTCTTTCCAGGATTTCGCACGTGTTCATGATAACAATTATGACCTTATTGTTGCCAATCCTCCATGGTTTAAGAATTCATTGCAAAATCC
>SKYG01000249.1 GCA_007128045.1 Bacteroidales bacterium
AATTGGTTCTCAAAACGGACAAGCCTGTATTGGTTGACTTTTGGGCTGAATGGTGTGGCCCTTGTCGTATGGTAGGACCAATTGTGGCAGAAATAGCCAATGAATATGAAGGCAAAGCAGTGGTTGGAAAGGTTGATGTAGACTCCAATCCAGGCATTGCCACAAAATACGGAATACGCAACATCCCGACCATCTTATTCTTTAAAGACGGAGAAGTTGCCGACAAGCAAGTTGGGGCTGTACCAAAGTCAGTCCTGACAACAAAGATTGAAGCACTATTGTGATAAAAAGAATTGACCCGGAAGTCCCCAGAAGATTCGGAAACCTTGAGCTTTTAGCACGACAGGTTGTAGAAGGTTTTATTACCGGCCTGCACAAGAGCCCATTTCATGGTTTCTCTGTCGAGTTTGCTGAGCATCGCATCTACAATCCAGGTGAAAGTACCCGGCATATCGACTGGAAACTATATGCCCGTACAGAAAAGCTGTTTACCAAAAGATTCGAGGAGGAGACAAACCTTCGCTGTCAACTGGTTATTGATAACTCCTCGTCCATGTATTTCCCAGCGTACGGACAAAAGACCGATCAGTTGTCCAAGATCAGTTTTTCTGTCGAATGTGCTGCAGTGCTATCTTATCTGCTCCGCAAACAAAGAGATGCAGTGGGGCTTAGTATCATTTCTGACCATACTGAGTTACATACCCAGGCCAGATCCAGCATTCTGCATCATCAGGTAATAAACGGACACCTTGAGAAGTTATACCAACGAGACAATCAAGTACTGAATAAAACCACAAATACTGCAGACCTGTTACATTATCTGGCGGATAATATACATAAGCGTTCTTTGGTAATCATATTTTCTGATATGTTGGAGAATGAGTCCCAGCCCGAAAAGGTTTTCTCTGCGCTGCAACACCTTAAACACAATAAGCATGAAGTAATTCTTTTTCATGTTTACGAGAAAAACAAGGAGCTTGACTTTTCATACGAACACCGACCTTTTAAGTTTGTTGATATGGAGACAGGCAAGGAGCTGAAGCTGAACCCGGCGGATATAAAAACCCAATACACACAACGTATGAGTAGTTATTTTAACGAAATCAGATTGAAATGCATGCAGTACCATATTGATTTTGTTCCTGCAGACATAAATGATGGGTTTGAAAGAATATTGCTGTCATTTTTTACCAAGCGATCCAGGCTTTACTAACCTGCATCTTGAATAATACAGACTAATCAGTTCGCACCAATATTTGACACTCATGCTCTCAAACGTTTACAGTGTGCTGTTCATGTTGTTATGGCTGGTTACATTAGCAGCATGTATCATATACCTGTCAGGGCATCGCAAACGCCATCAAAGAACTTTGGAGACACATCTTGCTGAACGCGATAAAAGCTTCCTGGCATTACAAAAAAGCGAGCAGCGTTTTAATAGCCTAATTAACTACATGAATGAGGGGCTGATTTTTACAGATGACAATAACCTTATTCGTTTTGTAAACAAATGCGCTTGCAATATTCTTAGATTGAGTCCGCAAAAGATTATTAACAAGTCAATTCGTGACTTTGTGCTTAGCCCGTCAGATGTCAGAAAACTGGGACTGCCATCCGAACTAAAAAAAGCAGGATGTTCACACCGTGAGGAACTACAACTACTCAGGGGTAATGGAGAAATTTTCTGGGCGGGGTTAAATATCAGCTATACTGGCACATTACATGATCTGACACCTGGTTCAATTATCGTCATGACCGATATTTCTGATCAGAAAAAGGCAGAAGAAAAGCTACACAATCTTACCGTAAGCCTTAACGAGCGAGTCAGACAACTGGACTGCCTGTTTGAGATATCCGATGTGATGAATATTCCGGGCATTTCCATAGATGGGATACTCCAAAGATCAATAGAGATCATCCCATTGGGCATGAGATTTTCCAAAGATATATGGGTAGAGATTGGTTTGAATAACAAGCAATACCGATCAAAAAATTTCAAAAACAACAATTTGTATTATCTGGCTCCCATCAAAGGTCGCAAGCATAAGTTGGGTTCATTACGGGTAGGGTTTTGTGGAAATAATTATACCGACGGTAAGGAGGTATTTCACGTAAATGAAAGGGTTTTAATCAAGAATATTGCTGAGAAACTTGCCAGAATTATTGAAATGAAAAACCTGGAAGTCTTATTAGAGGAAGGTATGTTAAAGCTTGACGAATTACAAGATATCGCACGAATTGGTAATTGGGAACTGGATCTGATCCAATCCCAGGTTACTTACTCTGAAGGTTTCTTTGATGTGATGGGAGTTGCCCCGGAAAGACGCGCCACATATTCTCCGGAGGAGTTTTATAAGCAAGTAATTCCCCAGGATGTGGAGATGATCAAGAAGTTTGACAACATGATTCATTCAGGTAAGCCGGGCGACCTGGCACATGCATACAGAATAAAGACCGATACGGGGCAAACCAGATATATCTTTGGCAATGGCCGCGTTCTTTATAATGAACAAAAAAAACCGTTCCTGATCATTGGTACGATTCAGGATTTTACCGGTCAGATGAACAAGTTCAAAGAATTAGTGTAGCCCACCTTTTGCTGTCGCAATCAGAATACATTAACAATCTTCCCTGTAGCGTATATTCCTTTGTCTAGTTTATCCTTTATTTTTGAAAATGCATCCAACGTATAACTTACATCTTCGAGGGTATGTACCGCTGTAGGAATTATCCTGAGAATGATCACACCTTTTGGTACAACAGGGTATGTAACTACAGAGCAGAATATGTTGAAGTTTTCTCTTAAGTCATATGACAGATTGGCACCTTCTGCAGTGTCGCCATTTAAAAACACAGGCGTTACCGGTGATTGGGTATTTCCTATATTGAACCCACGTTCTTTCAGACCTTGCTGCAGGGCATTAGCTATGATCCAAAGCTTATCGCGCAGTTCAGGATGGTTACGAACCAGCTCCAGACGTTTCAAGGCACCAACGACCAAAGGCATTGGCAACGACTTGGCATATATCTGGCTTCTCATGTTATACATCATGTATGTAATGATCTCTTTGGGTGCGGCAACAAAAGCACCAATAGAAGCCATAGATTTGGCAAATGTTCCAAAGTACACATCGATACCATCCTGAACACCAAAATGCTCACCAACCCCGGCACCTGTAGGGCCCATCGTTCCGAAACCATGTGCATCATCTACAAGAAGCCTGAAGTTAAAATCCTTTTTCATGGCAACAATCTCGTCCAACTTGCCCAGGTCGCCCGACATGCCGAAAACACCTTCAGTGATCACCAGTATGCCGCCACCTGTTTCTTTGCTTAAATTGGTGGCCCGTTCCAACTGCTTTCGAAAGCTTTCCATGTTGTTATGTGGATAGACATAACGTTTGCCAAGATGCATGCGTAACCCATCAATTATACAGGCATGAGCTTCAGAATCATACACCACAACATCTTTTCGGTCCAGTAATGTATCAATAACAGATACCATACCCTGATAGCCATAGTTGAGCAGATAGGCAGATTCTTTGCCGACATAGTCAGCCAATTCCTGCTCCAGCTGTTCGTGGAGGTCTGTCTGCCCAGACATCATCCTGGCACCCATTGGGAGGGCCAGCCCATATGTTGCAGCCCCGTCTGCATCAGCTTTTCTGACTTCAGGATGGTTGGCAAGCCCCAGGTAGTTATTCAGACTCCACACCAGGCGCTCCTTACCCTGAAAAACCATTCTGTTGGAAATGTCTCCCTCCAACTTGGGGAAAGTAAAATATCCATGAACCTGGGAGGCCCATTGACCTAAGGGGCCCATCTTTTCTATTGCCTTGTTGAATACGTCCACGATGATGAGATTTTTAGTTTGTAAAAAGTTGTGCAAAACTAAAGGATTCTAGCTGTTTTAACAAGAAATATCAGATACAACTTGCTGAATAAATTACATGAACCGGCTGTTAAATAATTCTTCCAAAGCTTTTACTTCATCGCGCATTTGTGCAGCATGCATAAAATCAAGCTCTTTTGCCGCACGGGTCATTTCTTTTCTGGACCTGATAATAGCTTTCTGCAGTTGTTCTTTCGTCATCATTTGTACAACCGGATCTGCAGCAATGTCAACATAATCTTTCTCGACATACATAGTTTGTTGACCATGAAGCTTTCCAGCCACACCTGTCTGTCCATGTATTTCCTCAACAGATTTTATAATCTGAGCTGGTGTAATATTGTTTACCTCATTATAGTGTAATTGCTTTTCGCGTTTTCTATCTGTTTCATCGATAGCCATTTGCATAGAGCGTGTAATTGTATCAGCATACATGATTACCTTGGCATTGAGGTTTCTTGCTGCCCTTCCGGAGGTCTGAATCAATGATCTGGCCGACCTTAAGAATCCCTCCTTATCAGCATCCAGGATGGCAACAAGTGATACTTCCGGCAAGTCGAGACCTTCTCTTAGCAGGTTTACACCCACCAAAACATCGAAATTACCCAAACGCAGATCCCTTAAAATCTCGACCCTTTCCAGGGTATCTACATCCGAATGTATATATCTGCATGCTATGCCAGTCTGAATAAGGTATTTTGACAGTTCTTCAGCCATTCTTTTCGTCAGGGTAGTTACCAATACCCTTTCATTGGAATTTGTCCTAAGTAGTATTTCTGCCAATAAGTCATCTACCTGATTAATACTGGGCTTGACAAAGATCTCAGGTTCAAGCAGCCCGGTAGGACGGATCACTTGCTCAACGATGACGCCTTCGCTCTTCTGCACTTCATAGTCAGCAGGTGTAGCACTTACAAAGATCGTCTGGTTAAGCAATGACTCGAACTCCTCAAACTTTAACGGCCTGTTATCTAATGCTGCAGGTAGCCGAAAGCCATACTCAACAAGGTTGAGTTTTCTCGAAAGGTCACCGCCATACATGGCGTGTACCTGAGGTATTGTAACGTGACTCTCATCAACCACCATTAAATAATCGTGAGGAAAATAATCCATCAGACAAAAGGGTCTGCTGCCTTTTTTTCGTCCGTCAAAATACCTGGAATAGTTTTCAATTCCGGAGCAATATCCCAGTTCCCTGATCATTTCAAGGTCATAGTTTACCCTGTCTTCAAGCCGTTTTGCCTCCTGTTCTTTTCCGTTTTCGTTAAAAAAAATCATTTGCTTTACCAAATCATCCTGTATATCATAAATGGCTTGCTGCATCCTTTCCTTTGCTGTCACAAAGATGTTTGCAGGGTATATTGCCAGTTCGGCAAGGTCTTTGATCTTTTTTCCTGAAACGGGGTCGAATGATTCCAGGCTTTCGATGGCATCACCCCAAAATATGATGCGGTATGCCAGATCAGCATAAGCAGGAAATACATCTACAGTATCTCCCTGAACCCTGAAGTTCCCCCTGTTAAAGTCGGCTTGTGTCCGGCTGTAAAGACTGGTTACCAGGCGATGAAGCAAACTATTCCTGCTCATAACATCCTCCCGCGCCAATCGGATAATGTTTTCATTGAAGTCATCAGGATTGCCGATCCCATAAATACACGAAACGGAACTTACAACAATGACATCGCGACGGCCGGAAAGTAATGTGCTTGAAGCACTAAGCCTGAGTTTCTCAATTTCGTCATTGATCGACAGATCCTTTTCAATATAAGTATTGGATGACGGAATATACGCTTCTGGTTGGTAATAATCGTAGTAAGAAACAAAGTATTCCACTGCATTGTCCGGGAAAAACTGCCTGAATTCACCATAGAGCTGTGCGGCCAGGGTTTTATTGTGACTCAATACGAGTGTGGGGCGCTGCACCTTTTCAATGACATTGGCTATGGTGAAGGTTTTTCCTGACCCGGTAACACCCAACAATGTTTGATAAGGCACGCCATCATTCAACCCCTTGACCAGTTGTTCAATTGCGTCCGGTTGGTCTCCCGTTGGTTTGAATTCAGCTTTTAGTTGAAACGGCATAGTGGCAACAGTAGGTATTATTTACCCATCTTAAACAAAAATTTTTTCTCCTCCTTACTTAAACTATCATAACCAGATTGGGATATCTTATCCAAAATATGGTCCATTCTTTTTCTTTCTTCAGCCTTTACATCATTGTAATCTTCATCAGTAAGCGGCCGCTCACGGTTATACTCTACCTTAAATGCAGGCTTTCGGCGAAATAAGCTGCCGATTGCTGCAAGCCACAAGCCAACGGGTTTTGCAGGATCCTTGCCTGACTTCAGCAAAGTGGCATATATGAATCCCCAGCATGCACCACCCAAATGAGCGAGGTGCCCACCAGGATTTCCCTGATCAATACTGATAATATCTATCACAACAAAGAATAACGCAATATACTTCAGTCTGATACTTCCGATAAGCAGCAATGGAAGCCGGTAATCAGGCATATAAACAGCTATTGCTATAAAAATGGAAAGTACTGAAGCAGATGCACCGATTGCAAGCGAAATGGATTTCACCTCCTGAAAAACAGGGAATATATTGTATGACCCGATAAAAAATAATGCTCCTGCCAGGCCGCCGAGCAGATAGGTGGCTGCCAACCTGTTTTGTCCAATAAAATCTGAAAACAACCTGCCTCCAACATATAATACAATCATATTAAAGAAAATATGCAGCAAGTCGAAATGCAGAAACATGTATGTCAGGACAGTCCACGGACGATGGATGATCACATAAATATTTGAGGATACGCCAAACCATTGTCCTAAAAATTCAGTTACCACCGGATAATTGAGCAGAAAAAAAAATACCCTGAGCACACTGGCAAATAAAAATACCACCAGGTTTACACCGATCAATCTTGACAACACTGATCCGTGCCTGAAGAAACGTTTTATTTCCTGAAAAATGGATCCTTGCATAACTACGCGGTATTACCTGTTACTTTTTCAGTAGAATATTTCCCTGCGTTTGCGCCAATATTTGATTAGCAGAAAGCCGAACACCATACCTCCCAGGTGGGCGAAGTGAGCCACATTGTCACCAGGACGATTGGCAATGCCAAAGAACAGCTCCATTACCCCATAGGCAATTACAAAATATTTTGCTTTTATTGGTATAGCCATAAACAGGTAAATGTAACTGTTGGGGAAGAACATGCCGAAAGCGAGTAAGATGCCAAAAACAGCCCCTGAGGCACCCACGGTAGGGATAAAATATTTGGCAAGATAACTGACCACAGTCCTCTCAGATATGCCATGCAAAATATTATATGAACCTGTGTTAATATAGTGCTGTAATTCGGAAGCGCTGTAACCTGCCGCGATGAGCTGATTTTTCAAACTTATAGCTTCAACATAGCTCACCGCCAGATGCAGAAAGGCCGCCCCAAATCCAGTAACCAGGTAATAAATAAGAAATCTGCGCCCCCCCATCAGGTTCTCTATAGCTGTGCCAAACATCCACAATGCAAACATATTGAAAAAAATATGCGAAAAATTCGCATGCATGAACATATGGGTAACCAGCTGAAATGGCTTGAACTGCGGTGATCCCGGCAAATATAAACCCAAAATCCTGGTAAGATCAATATGAAAGGCGCCTCCCAGGGAGATCATCGCCAGAAAGAAAAGGCCGTTTATGATTAACAGATTCTTTACAACGGGGGGGAGAAAACTAAAACCTCCTGGTCTGAATTGTGCCATTTATGATCATTTTATTTTGTTACCTGCTTTGCTTAGTCCATTATCAACAGAACAACCAAATCATTTAAAAGTTTGACAGGTACGTTAAGAGAATAAGAGGCAAAAGTACAAATTTATACTCATTTAAACTTCTCTGATAGTTCCTGAAGACTCAGAATTGACACCGTAGCTTTTCCAAAAGGGGATTGATAGGGTAGCTGACAGGCAAATAAGGCATCGATAAGTGCGGTCATTTCCTCCTCACAGAGAGGCTTTCCTGGCTTCAGAGAAAGCCGTTTTGCCAATGAGCGTGCAATGCCTGTGTGAGAATCTGCCTTTGGATCTGTTTCATACTGTTTATATTGTTCTATGATGCCTTCGACCAGGTTCTGGATGTTTCCCTTATTTACAAAATCACCAGGAACAGCATTCACCACGAAAGTTCCCTTGCTCACTTCCACAATATCAAACCCCAATGTCTTGAATTGCGGCATAATATCAATGAGTACCTCCGCATCAGAATCCAGTAATATAATACTTTCCGGAAAGAGGAGTTGTTGAGAAACAGCATTTTTATGCTCCAGTATATGCATAAACCGCTCAAAAAGAATTCTTTCATGAGCCTTCTCATGGTCAACGACCATCAAGCCAGACTTTACGGGCACCAGAATATATCTGTTCTGTAGGTGAATGAATTTTTTGGAACTTGTATCGGCATCATGGGCGCCCCAGTCCTGACTATCGACCGACTGCTGTGCAGATGCACCCTTTGAGCGTTGAAAAGGCATCTCTTCTTTCCCGGGAAACATTGATTCCCATTGCTCTGGTTTTATTCTGCCGCTTAATCCCTGTTGCTGGAATGATGAAGCATGGTCTGATTTAAATGGATTGTAATCAGGATTCACCTGTATTGAAGGAGGGGAAACAGGTTTATTCTTTTCTGTTACCAGATCATCAAAGGCTGTTTCACGCTCAAAATCGAGGGTGGGGGTGATGTTGAATTTCCCCAGGGATCTTTTAACGGTTGTTTTGATTATTTGATAGACATACCTCTCATCCTGAAACTTAATTTCCGTTTTAGTAGGATGAACATTTACATCAATCTGACTCGGATCAGTTTCCAGAAACAAAAAGAACGAGGGATACATGTCCTCCGGGATCAGATCAAGATATGCCTGTTCAACAGCATGACTCAGGTAAGGTGAGCGTATATACCGGGAATTAACAAAGAAATACTGCTCATTCTTACGTTTTTTTGCAAATTCGG